>NZ_JBYCLA010000403.1:0-9726 GCF_057473665.1 Mycobacterium sp. TH-M25 | reverse complement strand
GGTCAAGTCTGCGCCGCATGCATCGAGTGTGAATCCTGGGCCTCGAGCGTGAAACGTGGGCGGGAAAATCGCGAAAATCCCGCGCACGTTTCACACTCGAAGCCGTCAGTGCACACTCGACGCCAGGAGGGGCAGACATAAAGCGGCTCAGCCCTCGGCCTGCGAACGGACCCACTCCAGGTTGGCCTGCATGTTCTGCTGCCACTCGGCCAGCCGGCGAGAAATGATCCGGGCTTCCTTGTCCGGGTGCGCCGCGATCGCCGGGGTCAGACCCGACGGCCCAGGGCCCATCCGGCCCCACTGTCGGATCAGCACGCCGTCGCTGGCCGGGTCGACCTCGAACGCCCACGTCGCGAAGACACCCTCGGGCCCCACGACGTTGTACACCCAACGGCGCCCGTCCTCGACTTCGACGACCTCGCACACCGTCGTCCACTCCCCCAATGCCTCGTGCTTGTTGCGGCCGCGGAAACGGGCACCGACGTCGAGGCCGGTGGCTCCGTCGAGCCACTCGACGCTCTGCAGCTCTGACGAGCAGTGCGTCGGCAGGCTGATGTCGCTCACCAGGCGCCATGCCGTGGGAAGGTCACAGCGAACCCGTTGAGTGACTTCGACGGTGGGCAGGTCGCGGTAGCGCATGACGGTTAGCATGCCAGCCATGAAGATCGGCGCGATGATAGAACCCCGGCTGCCGGGCGCCGCCGAGTTTGCGGTGGCCGCCGAGCGGATCGGGGTCGCATCGCTGTGGGTGCCCGAGGTCTGGGGTTACGACGCGCTGACCGGGCTGGCCTACCTGGCCGCCAAGACATCGTCGATACAGCTGGGAACCTTTGTGGTGCAACTGGGTTCGCGCAGTCCAGCGTTGCTGGCGACGTCGGCGCTCAGCCTGCAGGAGCTGTCGGCGGGCCGCTTCATCCTGGGCATCGGCACCTCGGGACCGCGGGTGATGGAGGGCTGGCACGGGGTCCGCTTCCGCAAGCCGGTGCAGACCACCCGGGAGACCATCGAGATCGTCCGGATGATCAGCCGCGGCGAGCGCCTCGAGCACGCCGGCGAGGTCTACCCGCTACCGCTGCCGGACAGTCGCGGCACCGCGCTGCGGCCGATGGTGCGTCCCGAGCATGTTCCCGTCTACGTCGCGGCGATGGGCCCGCGGAACCTGGAGTTGACCGGCGAAGCGGCCGACGGCTGGCTGGGCAATGCGTTCATTCCCGAGGCGGCCGAGGTGTTCCTCGGACCGTTGCGCACTGGCGCCCAGCGGGCCGGGCGAACGCTGGATCAGCTCGACCTGGTCGCACCGGTGGCGCTGGAGTTCCACGACGACCGGGCATCCAGCGACGCCGCCGCGCGCCGGCACGCCGACGGGTACGCGTTCACGATCGGGGCGATGGGTGTGGGCGGGCAGAATTTTTACAACGCCGCGTTCAGCCGGCTGGGTTACGCCGACGAAGTCGCCACGGTCGCCGAGCTGTGGCAGGCCGGCAACCGCGACGAGGCCCGCGCCAACGTACCGCTGGACCTCGGCAAGCTGACGAATCTGCTTGGTGGCGACGACGTTATCGCCGAGCGGGTGGACCGTTACCGGGCGGCCGGCATCACCACGCTGTTGACGAAGCTCGACGGTGACCATTCCCAGCAACTCGAGGCGCTGCAGCGGCTGGTCAGCATCGTCGAGAAGGCGTGAGCCCGTCAATCCCGCTGGACAGTGTCGTGGCCTGACGGCGTCCACACCTCGGATGGCTCACACGACAAACATCCCGGGCCGCCCCTGACGACCCGGGATGTTTGTCACACGATTCAGTTCAGCCGACGACGCCTCAGAATCCGAGGAACGACAGCGGGTCGATGCTCGCAGCGGCGGCACTGCCTGCCTCAGCGGCGGCACTGCCTGCGTCAGCGCCGAGACCGAAGGCCGCACCCGGGTCCAGGCTTGAGAGGTCAAGAGCACTGACGTAGGGCGTCAGGTCATAGTCACCGAACGGCGTCACGAATTCGTCCGCGACAGTCGGGGCGGCAGAGGAGGCGTCGGTGGCGGCCGGGACCTGCTCGAAGACGTTCTCATAGCCGCTGCCGAAGTTGGTGACGTCGTACATCGTTCCGTCGGCCGGCAGGCCCGAGGTGACCCCCGAATCGTACGTTCCACTCGTGACGTCGAACCCGGTGTTGGTGATGCTACCGAGGCTGGTGACGTTCTCGCTGGTGATGACGCTCCCGTCGAGCGTCGGGGAGGTGGCGCCGCTGGCCGTGGTGTAGATGTCGAAGTCCTGAGTAACGCTGCCGGTCTGGAAAAAGTCGGGAGTACCGACTCCCTCGGTCACGGGGGCGAAGCCTTCCACCTGGGCACCGCTTACCAAGGTGTAGGGGTCGAAGGTGGTGGTGCCGATCGTGATGGCGTCGGAGCCGGGCACGGTCGGGAACACGTCGGTGGTGCTGGCAGCGGCGGCGGCGGCGTCGGTGGTGTCGGCGAAGGCGACGGCGACGGGCAGGAATGCCGAAGCCAGCAGCCCACCTGCTACCGCGCCCAAGGGCATGGCGATACGTCGATTGAACATAAAAACTCTTTTCTCCTAGTCGATGCGGTGACCGGTTCACCAGGAGGTGCGACTAGGGCCACGTTCTCCAGCCCCGGAAACCCCCGGAGCCGAACTCTACCGCACCATAAGCGGAACATAAACACCAGCCAGGGATTTGCCTAAAATCTGATCACGCCCATGGAAGTGGTGTATCGGGGCTCGCTCGATCATAGTGGGCGACAACGGATTCGTCGGCGACGAACGTGTACGGACCGGCGTAAAGCGGGCGGGTGCGAAACGCCTCACCGCGTCGTCGAGCTCCTGGCCTCGACACCTGTGACCTGGAAAAACCTTGTCACACCCGGGGTTTCGACGAGGCGCTCCATACGCCGGGTGGACACCCCGCGGGAATGGCCACGTCGATGGTGCCGACGCGGGTGTCGAAATCACGGTTACGGTAACCGTTGCGGCTCTTGGACCGCTCGAACACCACGCCCCCTGGACGCAACTCGAAATTCTCTGAGTGTTTGCTTTGTGGCTGGATCGGCAGAAACAGGCCGGCTTCGTAGGACTGCGCGGTCGCCCCACACGCCGGATGCGTCACCGCTCGTTTAGGCGGCGAGTTCGTCGCGTCCAGACTCCTGCTCGGCACCCCGCTTGTTGCGCCGCCATCCCCGCACGGTGGCGATCGCGGTCCTCAGTCCGCGACGACGGCCAGTCGACGGGTCGACACCGGCGAAACCGGGCCCCAGTTCGGCGAACATCGACTCGCTGCGCGTCTCCGGCGCGTCGTCGGCGGTGGCGTCCAGGAAGCGGTCCGGCAGCGACAGCTTGGCGATCGTCCGCCACGTCTTGCCGTACTGCACCAGGAAAGGCCCCGTGGTGTAGGGCAAGTCGTACTTGTCGCAGATCTGGCGCACCCGTACCGCAATCTCCTCATACCGGTTACTGGGCAGATCCGGGAACAGGTGGTGCTCGATCTGATGGGACAGGCTCCCGCTCATGAAGCGCATCGCCGGGCCGGCGTTGATGTTGGCGCTGCCCAGCATCTGACGCAGGTACCAATGCCCCTTGGTCTCGCCGACCATGTCGGTCTTGGTGAACTTCTCGGCGCCGTCGGGGAAATGCCCGCAGAAGATGATGGCGTTGGCCCACACGTTGCGGATGATGTTGGCCAGGATGTTGGCCCTCAGCGTCGACGTGAACGACGCCCCCGGCGACAGCGCCGTGACCGCCGGGAAAGCGACGTAGTCCTTGATGACCTGGCGACCGGCCTTGTTGAAGAACTCGTCGACCCGTTCGCGAGCGTCGTCGTTGTCCATCCGGTTCATGACGATCTTGCCGACCTCGACGTGTTGTAGGCCGACGCCCCATTCGAAGCCAAGCGCGAGCATGGCGTTGTAGAAAACGTTGAACAGGTTGAACCGCTTCCACGGGACGTCGCGGGTCACGCGCAGCAGGCCGTAGCCCACGTCGTCGTCCATGCCGAGAATGTTGGTGTACTTGTGGTGTAGGAAATTGTGGGTGTATCGCCAGTGCTTGGACGATCCCATCATGTCCCACTCCCAGGAGGAGGAGTGGATCTCGGGGTCGTTCATCCAGTCCCACTGGCCGTGCATGACGTTGTGGCCGATCTCCATGTTCTCGACGATCTTGGCCACGCCGAGGGTCGCGGTACCTGCCCACCAGGCCGACCGGCGCTTGCCGAATGCCAGCATCAGTCGGCCGGCGACTTCGAGGGCGCGCTGCGCGGCGATGGTGCGGTGGATGTAGCGCGCATCGCGCTCGCCACGAGAGTCTTCGATGTCCTGGCGGTTGGCGTCGAGTTCGACGCCGTGATTCTCGATGTCGGCGTCCGTCAGATGCGCGAAGACATAGAGTTCGGTGATCGCCATCGTGGTGTGTGCCTTCCTGCAGACTGCAGTTCCTGACCTACGCTATCGTAACCTACGAAAGCGTAGGTTACCAGTGGGTAGCTTCTAAACGTCGAGAGTACAGTTGCCCGACGCGGCGGAAACACAGGTCTGCACGCGTGTTCCCGGCTCGCGCTCAAGGCCGGTCCGCAAATCGCGGACGTGACCCTCGGACAGGGTGACCACGCAGGACTGGCAGATACCCATCCGGCAGCCGAACGGCATCTGCACACCAGCCTGCTCACCGGCATCCATCAGCGATGTCGCCGCGTCGGCAGTGGCGCTCTTTCCGCTCTTGGCGAATGTGACCGTGCCGCCGGTCCCGGCCGGTGCCGCCTTGGAGACCGCGAACCGCTCGAGGTGCAGGCGAGCCCTGTTCCCAGCCGCCGACCAGGCCTGCTCGGCCGAGTCCAGCATCGCCTCGGGGCCACACGCCCAGGTCTGCCGACTGCGCCAGTCCGGCACCTCGGCGTCGAGCCGGGACAGATCGAGCCGACCTTCGCTGCGCGTCGCGCGCAGCCGCAACCGGTAGCCGGGATGGTCCTTTCCCAACCGCTCGAGTTCGGGACCGAACATCACGTCTTGCGCCGTGGGTGCCGAATGGACATGGATCACGTCGGTGATCTGGTCGCGACGGGCCAGCGTGCGCAGCATCGACATCACCGGGGTGATGCCCGAGCCGGCGGTGAGGAACAACACAGTCGGCGGCGCCGGGTCGGGCAGCACGAAATTGCCCTGCGGCGCCGCCAATCTCACGATCGTCCCCGGCTGCACCCCGTCGACCAGGTGACTGGACAAGAAGCCTTCGGGCATCGCCTTCACCGTGATCGTCACCGTACGCGCGCCGCGGCGCGCGCCCGAGGTCAGCGGGCTGGACGTCAACGAGTAGGAGCGCCAGCGCCAGCGGCCGTCCATCAACAACCCGATGCCGATGTACTGACCCGGCTCATAGTCGAAGCTGAAACCCCACCCCGGCTTGATGACCAGGGTCGCCGAATCGCTTGTCTCGCGCCGCACGTCCACAATGCGGCCGCGCAGTTCTCGCGCCGACCACAGCGGGTTGGCGAGGCGGGTGTAGTCATCCGGCAGCAGCGGCGTGGTGATGCGATGGGCAATTTTGCGAAGCGCGTGCCAGCCTGGGTGAGTCTCCACTCCGGCCAGCGTAATCGGCGTGGTCGCGATGACGTCGGCGGCCGGACGTGACACTTTTCTGTCCATTGGCGAAACTCCTGGTCTCTCACTCGGGACAGAACCTACGGTACCGTAACCTACGGTCCCGTAGCTAGACCTGGCTGCGGCTCAAGTCCGGCTCAGAGCAGCTCCAGCAGGAACGGCAGCTCCTGCGTCGCGTACCACGCCAGGTCGTGATCGAGGGCATCCCCGACGGTCAGCTCGGCGTCCTCGTCACCCAGGTCAGCCGCGTCGATCACCTCGATCGCCGCTTTGACCTGGGCTTCGGCCGCAGCGTTGTCGACGAATGCGGCGACCACCTCGTCGGTGGTCACGGCCGCGCCGACCCGCACCACCGCATCGTCGAGATCTGGCCGCAGTGTGACGTCCCCGACATCGGCCACCAGCACCGCGCGCCGAGCCGGCAGCGCGCCTTGGTGGCCGCCGTCTTCGGTCGCGCCGGCCAGCAGCCGTATCGACGCCAGCGCCGCCTCCCGCAGCGCGACTTCGGCTAGCTCGTCGTCGTCGCCTTCGGCATAGCCCTCACGCAGCTTGGGGGTGACTGCGAAGGCGGTGCCGCCGACGGGCCGCAGCAAACCGTCGGCGACGAGTTGCTGCAGCATGGCCAGCGTCGCCGGGATGTAGATGCGCATCAGTTCGCGTTCGTCCTTGTCATTCGGGGTCGCCGATCAGCGTCGCGACATGGTCGTCGACGTAAGTCGACAGCTTCCGCGGTGGCCGCTGGTAGTCGCCGGTACCGACCGGCTCAGCGGGTAGTTTGACTTTCGGCAGTTTCACCGGCTGATAGTCGATCGTGGACAACAGATGCGCGATCATGTTCAGCCGCGCATGCCTCTTGATGTCCGATTCCACCAAATACCATGGGCTGCTGGGCTTGTCGGTGTAGGTCATCATCTCATCCCGGGCCCGCGAATAGTCTTCCCACTTGTAGAGGGATTCCAGGTCGATCGGGCTCAACTTCCATTGCCGCACCGGGTCGTTGCGCCGCGCTTTGAATCGCCGCAACTGTTCCTCTTCGGAGACCGAAAACCAATACTTGCGCAACAGAATTCCGTCGTCGATCAGCATCTGCTCGAAGATCGGCGTCTGTTGCAGGAACAGCGCATGCTCCTGCGGCGTGCAGAATCCCATCACTTTCTCGACACCGGCGCGGTTGTACCAGGATCGGTCGAAGAGCACGATCTCACCTCTGGTGGGCAGTTGCGCGACGTAGCGCTGGTAATACCACTGCCCGCGTTCGCGATCGGTCGGCGTCGGCAGCGCGGCGATTCGAGCAAACCGCGGGTTGAGGTATTCGGCGACTCGTTTGATGACACCGCCCTTGCCCGCGCCGTCACGACCCTCGAAGATTACGACGACGCGAACACCTGCCGCGCGCACCCATTCCTGTAGTTTTACCAATTCCGTTTGCAGCCTGAACAATTCGGCTTCATAGACTTTGACCGAGATCGTGGGCTGCTTGTTCTGCGCCTTGCTCACCATCGAATGGTAGGGCTATTGCGCGGCCTCCAGCAGTTCATCGAGCGATTCGCCCAGCAATGCCGGAAACACGTCGACGTCGCTCATCGCGTCTCGATCGGCGTTGATGCCGTAATACAGCATCCCGTTGTACGACGTCACGCCGATGGCCAATACCTGATTGTTCAGCAGCGGCGGCACCGCGTAGGTCTCGAGCAGCTTGGCGCCGGCGACGTACATCTGGGACTGGGCACCGGGCGCATTGGTGATCAACAGGTTGAACAAGCGCGGCGACAGCCCGGTCGCGACCCGAATCCCCATGGCGTGCAGAGTCGGTGGCGCGAAGCCGGACAGTGTCGCGATGGTGCGCGCGTCCACCAGGCTGGCCGCGGTCGGATTGATTTCGGTGGCGTGGGCGATCTGGGACAGCCGTACCACGGTGTTGCCCTCGCCTACCGGTAGCTCAACCAGAAACGGCGCGACCTGGCTGAGCGCTTGGCCCCGGCTCGACGAGTCCAACGCTTCGTAGACCGGCAGCGGCGCCATCGCCCGTACCGTCGCGGTCGGTGCGGGCGGCTCGCCGCGAGACGACAGCCAGCTACGCAGCGCGCCGGTGATCACCGCCAGCACCACATCGTTGACGTCGCAGTTGTACCGCGACCGGATCGCCCGGTAGTCGTCGAGTCGCCCGCAGGCCACCGTGTATCGCCGGTTGCGCGACACCGTGGTGTTCAGCGGGCTGCGCGGCGCCGAGCCACGCGCCAGCGTGCGGGCGACCTCGAACATCCGTTGGCCGGCGTCGGCCAGCTGGCCGGAGTTGGTCAGCAGGTCGACGACCCCGCTGTGGACGGCCTTGAGCTGCGCCTGTGGACGGATGGCCCAGTCGCCGACCGCGCCGAGCAGCAGCCGCACTCGGCCCGGTTCGCGGCCGGGTACCCAGATGTCTTCGACGAATGACGGCGGACGACGATTGCGATCGGCGATGACGTGGCTGATCTCCACCGCGCCCATGCCGTTGATCAGCGCCTGATGCGACTTGGTGTAGAGCGCCAGCCGGTTCTTGGCCAGGCCCTCGACCAGGTACATCTCCCAGAGCGGCCGCGAGCGGTCCAGCGGCCGGGCGGCCAGCCGGCCGATCAGCTCGTGCAGCTGCTCGTCGCTGCCCGGCGACGGCAGCGCCGAGCGCCGGACGTGATAGGTGATGTCGAACTCGCGGTCGTCGACCCAGACTGGCCGGGCCAACCGCATCGTCACTTCACGGACCTTCTGCCGATAGCGCGGAACCTTCGGCAGTTGCCGCTCCACAGCGGCCAACAAGGTCTCATAGCTCAGCCCGGCGCGCGGCTGCCGCAGGATCGACAACGACCCGACGTAGAGCGGCGTCGACGAGTTCTCCATCTGGTAGAAGGACGCGTCCGAAGCGGACAACCGGGTCACGTCGCCTCTCCCCCTTACGTCCCTTACGAATTGGTCCCTTACGTATTGGTCCACTAACCAATATGCCGGAAACGCTCACCGGCTGGCGGACCCCCTGCACAGCGCGGGTACGCGGACGCGGTGATTGTGCGATGATCCTCACACTCGTCTGCCACTCTCCAGCAGGCCAGTTGGTGTACGGCCCTTCGAAACGTGCGGGAGAGTTCAATGTCGACCGGTTCCAGTCCATCGGAGTCAAGCTCAGTGGAGCGCAAGCCGTTCGCGGTCACCCCGGTCGTCGACTGCGAACCCCCGGCCCGGGATGTCCGGCAGTGCAGGCCCTCGTCGAGAGTCCCGCGAAAGCGCCATATTCATGTGCCACAACGACATCCACCGACATCCACAATGCCGATGCGGCAAGCGGCCGGCTTTGCCGACGCCGCCCTACGCCGGGTGTTGGAGGTCATCGACCGCCGGCGCCCGATTGCGCAACTGAAGGGGCTGCTGGCCGCCGAACTCGTCGACTCGGTGCTGTCGGCCAATCGACGCGGCGACCGCCCGGATGCGGTGGCGGTGCTACGCCGGATTCGGCTGCAACCAGTGAGCGGCCTGGCAGCGGCCGAGGTGTTCGGCAGCTACAGCCGCGGCCCGCGCACACACGCCATTGCCTGCCGCATCGAGCAGTTCGCCGAACGCTGGCAGGTGGTCGCGCTCCATATTGGTTAGCGCCGCTTGGGCTTGACGTGCCGGCCTTGCCGCCGGGCCGCCTCGCGACGCTCACGTCGGCTTCCGCCACCCGCGCGCGCCGGCGCCTTGTCCCCGTTGCCCTGCACCTGCGCCGAGCCGTCTTCGGCGGGTCCGGTGTAAGTCAGTTGCGGTGCCTCGTTGTCAATGCCCTTGGCGCGCAACGCGGGCGCCGGCTCACGCGCCGCGCCGCTGCGCTGCTGGGCGCCCGCCGCAGCGGCGGCGAACTCGGCCAAGCCTTCCGGCTCGTCGACCTGGCCGACCTGCTGCGGCGGAACCGCCTCGACGGCGACGTTGAACAAGAAACCGACGGACTCTTCTTTGAGGCCGTCCAGCATGCCGGTGAACATGTCGAAGCCCTCACGCTGGTATTCGACCAGCGGATCGCGCTGGGCCATCGCGCGCAGGCCGATGCCCTCTTTGAGGTAGTCCATCTCGTAGAGGTGCTCGCGCCATTTGCGGTCGATGACGTTGAGCAGCACGTTGCGCTC
>NZ_JBYCLA010000402.1:0-6266 GCF_057473665.1 Mycobacterium sp. TH-M25 | reverse complement strand
AGCGATCTCGGCGAAGGTGCCCGAGCAGTGGGGCGGCACTGCATCGGCGAACTCGTGGCAGGCGCTGACCGCGACGACGACCGTCGACAGCAGTCGCAGCAGGGTACGTCCCCGCTCGGACGACCGGACCGATGGATCGTTTCGGAGGCGCTGCAGGAGGTCGCGGCCGCGGCCCTCCACCGGCATCCGCGTGGACTCGCGTGACGTCACGAGCGGCGAGACGGTGGCGCCGTTGGTCGCGCTGACGACTGGGGCGGCCGGCGGTCCGGCGCGCTTGGCCAGATTGTCCGGCAGTGGGCTTTCACCCCGTTCGATGCGTTGACGCACATCGCGCGCCGTCGTGACCGAGACCCCCGCCTTGCGGGCGATCTCGCGCAATGACGCGCGCGGATTCATGGACAGGAATTCGGCGGCGCGGCGCCTGCCGTTGGCCGGCCTGACCGGTCGTAGTTTTCCATCACGACCGAGCCTGGGGTGCAACTGGGAAATTTCCTCGGTTGCACACCCGCGCAATTTTCCGACCGTCTTGTTCGATACGCCCGCAATCAACCCGATGGACCGGTCCGACCAATGCGGGTAAGACTTGAGCACTCTTTGCGCGGCCGCTTTCCTTTCAGCGAGCGTCAACGGCAGGCCGTGCGTCACATTCAAATGCACAGCAAGCGCGAAGGCCTCCGCGTCGTTACCCTCGAAAAGCCGGGCCGCAATGGTGGGATGCCCACGCAATTCGGTGGCCCGAAGCCGATGCACGCCGTCGATCACCCGCATGGAGGCCCGATGGATCACGATCGGCGGCAACGGCAGCGGTGACTGGGCCAGCACTCGAATGTGATTCTCGTTGGCTTTGTTCTTCCTGGGCGTGTAGGAGTTTCGAATCGAGGCCACCGGGATGTCCTCGATCGGCAGCAGGCTCCCCCGCCGTACCCACTCCTCGACCGCACACGCCGACAACGGGTCCAAGTACCCGTAGCCGGGTAGCGAAACGGACATGACGTCCGTCTCGCCGAGGATCCTCGCGCTGCTTTCAGGCGATTGCGACATCGCGTGGCAGCCCTGAGCTATCGGCCCGGGCATCGCGCACGACTAGTTTGCTGTGTGCCCATGCGGCCAGACCCCTTTCGGTGGTTCAAACAACTTACCCGTGCGTAGGTTACTCAAGAGTAAGGTCGGCGAACGCCGCTTGTCAACGTATTGAACAAACATCAGCACCGGCGGTACGGCCCGCTGCCGCGTGACCGACGGGATAGCCCGATCGGTTGCGGCAGTGCGGATTTCGGACCGACCCAAAACCGGCTTTGAACACACGCCGCGATAAGTATATATTGACAGGTGTCGAATACGCATCGCCGGCTCGAACCCGAGCCCAACCATCCGGTTGGTGCCCAGGTGCTGTCACCGGCTCCGGGCGGCAGGCGGGCCGAAAAATATCCGGCGCGGCAAAAATTAACTCTGCGCATGTAGCGCCCTGGCTTCGAGACACAACGACCGACTGCACATAATGAGTTCCATCACGTCGGCCAAAGGAGCCATCGATGAGCGCGTCCACAGCACACCACCCGCTTCGCGTCATCCAGTGGACCACGGGAAATATCGGGCGACGCTCGCTGCACGCCATCATCGGCCGGCCGGACCTGGAACTCGTCGGCGTCTACGCCCATGGCCAGGACAAGGTCGGGGTGGACGCCGCCGAGCTGTCCGGCTGGCCCGACCCGACCGGAATCACGGCGACCAACGACGTCGCCGCGCTGCTGGCACTTCAACCCGATGCCTGCTGCTACAACCCACTCTGGCCCAGCGTCGACGAACTGGTCCGCCTGCTCGAGGCCGGCGTCAACGTGTGCACCAGCGCGGCCTGGATCACCGGCGGTAAGCAGACGCCGCAGGACCGGCAGCGGATTCTCGACGCCTGCGAGCGGGGCCAGTCGACGATTTTCGGCAGCGGCGCACACCCTGGGATGACCAACCTGGTCGCGATGGCGCTCAGCGGTTCTTGTGAGCGCGTCGACGAGATCCGGATCACCGAGTCGGTGGACTGCTCCACCTATGAATCGGCGGAAACCCAGACCGCCATGGGGTTTTCGCAGGATCCCGAGACCCCCGGGCTGGCCGAGACGGTACGGCGCGAGAGCGAGGTGTTCGCCGAGTCGGCCGCGATGATGGCCGACGCGATCGGGGCGAGGCTGGACACGATGACCTTCGACGTCACGTTCACCGCGGCCACCGGCGACACCGACCTCGGCTTCATGAAGATCCCGGCCGGCACCGTCGGCGGCGTCTTCGGCTACCACCGGGGCTGGGTGGGCGAGAACAACGTGGTCAGCGTCGGATTCAACTGGACCATGGGCGATCACGTGACGCCGCCCAAGCCTCTCGAGCACGGCCACGTCATTCAGGTGTTCGGGGTACCCAACATGCGCACGGTGGTGCACTGCCTGCCGCCGAAGGACTGGACCGAACCGGGATTCATGGGCTTGGGCATGATCTACACGGCGATGCCGGTGACCAATGCGGTGCCCGCCGTTGTGGCGGCCAAGCCCGGAATCGTCACGCTGGCCGACCTGCCGCCGGTAACCGGGCGCGCCACCCAGTCCTAGTGCGCCGTTACAGACATTGTTCGGACCAAGCAGAACGCGGACGTCCTCTATCATCTAGCATTGTTAGCCGAGCAAAGGTTCTGATCGGCGTCGACTTTCCGACACCGATTCTGAGGGCCCTGCTCGCTCGGCGAAGCTGCCCTGAACGCTCCTTTTCGGTCGCCGCACGGAGCAGTGGCTCGACGCGTTCACGGACAACATTGCGGGACGCGCGGCGGGAGGAGATTCGGTGAGGGCGATGTCGATGAGCGGTGTAATCAAACGCGCCTGGATACCTTTGCTGCTGATCGTCGTGCTCGCGGTCTCCGCGCTCGTCGTGACGCGACTGCACAAGGTGTTCGCCTCGCAGGACCTCAACGCGAATGCAGGAGCCAGCATCAAGATCGTGCAATTCAACCCCAAAGTCGTGAAGTACGAGATTTTCGGCAACCCCGGGACGACCGCGAACATCAACTATTGGGACGCCGACGCCAACACCCACCAGGTCAACAACGCGTCGCTGCCGTGGACCTACACGCTGTCGACCACGCTGCCCACCGTGAGCGCCAACATCATGGCCCAGACCGACGGCGGGTACATCGGCTGTCGCATCACCGTCGACGGCGAGTTGCGCGAGCACCAGAGCTCCGACGGGCACAACGCGCAGACCTTCTGCCTGGTGAAGTCCGCATGAGCAACCACGGGAATCCGTCGACCACACCGCCGGGGCGCAGCCCCCACCGCCCCTTCCTGCCGCACGTCATCCGGATCTTCGCGATACCGATCATCCTTCTCTGGGTCGCTGTCACCGTCATCGTCAATGTCGCGGTCCCGACGTTGGAAGTCGTCGGCGAGGCGCATTCCGCGCCGATGGCACCGCTGGACGCGCCGTCGATGAAGGCGATGATGCGGATGGGGCACAACTTCCACGAGTTCGACTCCAACAGCACGGTGATGGTCGTCGTGGAAGGCCAGCAACCTCTTGGCGAGGCCGCCCACAAGTACTACGACGACATCGTGCGCAAACTACGCGCCGACACCAAGCACGTCCAGCACATTCAGGACTTCTGGGGCGACCGGTTCACCGCCGCGGGCGCGCAGAGCGCCGATGCCAAGGGCTCCTACGTGCAGGTCAACATCGCCGGTAACCAAGGCACGACCGAGGCCAACGACTCCGTCGAGGCGGTCCGAAAGGTCGTCGACGAGGAGAAAGCTCCGCCCGGCGTGAAAGCCTACGTGACCGGTCCGGCAGCGCTGTCGGATGATATGCATGTCATCGGCAACGCCAGCCTGGCCAAGATCACGCTGTTCACGCTCGGCGCGATCGCGATCATGCTGCTGTTGGTCTACCGCTCGATCGTGACCACGCTGATTCAGTTGTTCATGACGTTCGTGGCGTTGGCATGCGCACGGGGGGTCGTCGCGGTTCTGGCCTACAACGACGCTTTCGGCCTCACCACGTTCGCCGCCAACATTTTGACGATGTTGGCGATCGCGGCCGGAACGGACTACGGGATCTTCCTCGTCGGCCGTTACCAAGAAGCACGGCGCGAGGGCGAAGACCGAGAAACCGCGTACTACACCACATTCACGGGTGTGGCTCCGGTCGTCTTGGGGTCCGGCCTGACGATTGCCGGCGCGACATACTGCCTGAGCTTCTGCCGGTTGCCGTGGTTCGCGACGATGGGCGCACCGGTGGCCATCGGCATGCTGGTCGTCGTCCTGGCGGGTTTGACGCTCGGACCGGCAGTCGTCTTCCTGGGCAGCAAAGTCGGTCTGTTCGAGAAGAAGGGGCAGTCCCGCGGCAAGCTGTGGCGGCGGGTCGGCACCGCCGTTGTGCGGTGGCCCGCACCGATTTTCGCGGTCAGCCTGGCAGTCGTTCTGGTCGGCATGGTCGCGCTGCCCGGATTCAAGACCAGCTACAACGACCGGCACTATCTCCCGGCGACAGCGCCCTCCAACATCGGATACGCGGCCGCCGATCGGCATTTCTCCGAGGCTCGGATGAACCCGGATCTGTTGATGATCGAGGCCGACCACGACATGCGCAACACCGCCGACATGCTGGTGCTGGACAAGGTCGCCAAGAACGAGATCCGCACGCCCGGTATCGCGATGATCCAGGACATCACGCGACCGCTGGGAATTCCGATCCAGCACAGCTCAATTCCGTTCCAGAACAGCATCCAGAGCCAGACGACCATGCAGAACATGGACTTCCTGAAGGACCGCATGAAGGACCTGCTGAAGATGGCCGACGAGATGCAGATCATGATCGACGTGACGGCACGTCAGGCCAAGGTCACCCATGACCTCGCCACCGCCGCCCTCGACAGCGCGAAAACTACGCAGGAAACCTCCGAGATCACCGACACCCTGCGTGACCATTTCGCGGATTTCGAAGACTTCTACCGGCCGATCCGCAGCTACTTCTACTGGGACAAGCACTGCTTCGACATCCCGGTCTGCTACTCATTCCGGTCGTTCTTCGACTCGATCGACGGATTCGACCAGCTCGCCGAAAAGTTCCACGAGCTCTCCGGCGACATCGGGCGCACCGCAACCGCGTCGCACGAATTGGAACAGCTGATCCCGATCATGCTGGAGACACTGAAGACAACGCACGGTCTGACGCTGACCATGTATCAGACCTTCAAGGCGATGATCGACCAGATGGAGGCGATGAGCAACACCGCCATCGTAATGGGGCAAAGCTTCGACAAGTCGCAGAACGACGACTTCTTCTACCTCCCACCGGAGGCTTTCCAGAACCCGGAGTTCATCCGGGGCGTCAAGATGTTCTTCTCCCCCGACGGAAAGTCCGTGCGGTTCTTCATCACTCACCAGGGCGACCCGATGACGCCCGAGGGCATCGACCGGGTGAGTGCGGAGCGTACTGCCGCCCAGGAAGGCCTCAAGCAGTCCTCGCTGTCGGACGCCAAGGTCTATCTCGGCGGTACCGCCGCGACGTTCCGCGACATGGCCGACGGCGAGAAGTACGACCTGATGATCGCGGTGGTCTCGGCCCTGACGTTGATCTTCATGATCATGCTGCTGCTCACCCGAAGTGTGGTGGCGGCGTTGGTGATCGTGGGAACAGCGAGCAGTTCGATTGCCGCGTCGTTCGGGTTGTCGGTGTTGATCTGGCAGGATCTGTTCGGCATGCACCTTCACTGGATCGTGATGGCGCTGGCGGTCATCATCTTGTTGGCCGTCGGCTCGGACTACAACCTATTGCTGGTGTCGCGATTCAAAGAAGAGATACACGCGGGCCTCAAGACCGGTTACATCCGGTCGATGGCCGGCACCGGCGCGGTGGTGACGTCAGCGGGTCTGGTGTTCGCCTTCACGATGGCGGCGATGCTGGGCAGCGAGTTGACGGTGTTGGGTCAGTTCGGCTCGACGGTCTGCATCGGCCTGCTGCTCGACACCCTGGTAGTGCGAACGCTGTTCATGCCTTCGCTGGCAACGCTTTTGGGCCGCTGGTTCTGGTGGCCGCTGGTGGTCCATCCTCGCGGCGACAACGCCAAGCCCAAGCCCAAGGCAGCGACCGCCGTCGGCGACGAGGCCAGCACCGCGCCGCTGGCCGTGCAAAAGTCCTAGTGGTGTGTCTCGTAAATAAATAGGTAGTTGTTCGGTATTCTGGTGGGATGAGTGCACCAGCAGTGCCATTGCCGTTGTCGGCCGGTGAGC
>NZ_JBYCLA010000401.1:0-4413 GCF_057473665.1 Mycobacterium sp. TH-M25 | reverse complement strand
GTCATCAAGGACGTGACCGGTGAGGATGTCAGCCTGGACGAGCTGGGCGGTGCCGACGCCCAGGCCAGTTACGGCAACATCCACCAGGTGGTGGAGTCCGAGGCCGCTGCCTTCGGCTACGTGCGGGACTTCCTGTCGTTCCTGCCGCCCAACTGCTTCGACAAAGCGCCGATCGTAAACCCCGGGCTGGAGCCGCAGATCACGACAAACGACCTTGAGCTCGACGCGATCGTGCCGGATTCGGACAACACGGCGTACGACATGCATGAGGTGCTGCTGCGGATCTTCGACGACGGTGATTTTTTGGATGTTGCCGCACAAGCAGGACGGGCCATCATCACCGGCTACGCCCGCGTCGACGGCCGCACCGTCGGCGTGGTGGCCAACCAGCCCATGCACATGTCCGGGGCGATTGACAACGAGGCCTCCGACAAGGCCGCGCGGTTTATCCGGTTCTGCGACGCGTTCAATATCCCGTTGGTGTTCGTGGTGGACACGCCGGGGTTCTTGCCGGGAGTGGAGCAGGAGAAAAACGGCATTATCAAGCGCGGCGGTCGGTTCCTGTACGCGGTGGTGGAAGCCGAAGTGCCGAAAGTGACGATCACGATCCGCAAGTCCTATGGCGGCGCGTACGCGGTCATGGGATCCAAGCAGCTGACCGCAGACCTGAACTTTGCCTGGCCGACCGCGCGCATCGCCGTGATCGGCGCTGACGGTGCCGCGCAGCTCTTGATGAAGCGCTTCCCCGACCCGAATTCGCCAGACGCGCAAGCGATCCGCAAGACCTTCGTCGACAACTACAACCTCAACATGGCGATCCCGTGGATCGCCGCCGAGCGCGGGTTCATCGACGCTGTGGTCGAGCCGCACCAAACCCGGCTGTTGCTGCGCAAGTCGCTACATCTGTTGCGCGACAAGCAGCAGTGGTGGCGGGTCGGACGTAAGCACGGGCTCATCCCGGTCTAGGAGTCCTCTTCGCCGAGTGTGAATTCTGCGACGCGACACGCCGATTCGGCGTCGGGCAATTCACACTCGAGGCGTAAACGCGCCGTCGACGAGTTCGTCGAAACGTTCCAGCGCCTCGTCGGAGTCGGCGTCGATGCCGCGCAGCGGCCCGCGGTCGGCGAGATGGCGCCGCGCATACAGTCGGGCAACCAGTGCCTTACGGTCGCTGCCCCGGGTGGCCTGTTCCCAGGCGGCCTGCTCGGTGAGCAACGCACCGGCGTAGACGTCGCCCATGAACTGGGCCAGCGGGAACAGTCGTGCCTCGGCGACTTCGCGGTCGAGTTTGGTCCAGGCGGTGATCGCGGCGTCCAGGTCGTCGAGGCGCTCGGCCACCAGCCGTGTGGTGTCCCCACCATCCTCGGTGTCGTCCGACACCGAGATCGCGTCGTGCAATCGCGCCAACAACGTCTCGTGGGCGCGGGTCTGCTCGATGCCGCGCCGCACGTCGAGGCACAGGATGTTGTCCGGCCCCTCCCAGATGGTGTTCACCTGCGCATCGCGCAGCAGCCTGGCCACCGGCCAGTCCTCGATGTAGCCGTTGCCGCCGTGGATCTCGATCGCGTCCGACGCCGCGGTGATCCCAAGCCGGCACACCTTCAGTTTGGTGACCGGCACCGCGATGCGTTGCCGCCTGTTGCGGGGCTGGCGGTGGTTGGTGGCTCCGGTGCAGTCGAATACCAGCGCCAGTGCGGCTTCGACGTCGACGATCAGCTCGCTCAGCTTGCGCCGCATCAGCGGCTTGTCGATGAGCGGCCCGCCGAACGCCCGCCGCTGCCGGGCGTAGCACAGCGACTCGACCAGGGCGCGGCGCGCGTTACCCAGCCCGAACAAGGCGATGCCGAGTCGCGCGGCGTTGGTCAGCTCCATCATCCGGCCGAGTCCCTTGCCGTCGGCGGGACCCGTATCACCGCTTGGCTTCTCGGACAGCAGAAAGGCTTCCGCATCGACAAATTCGACCTCGCCGGACGCGACCGAGCGGGTGCCGAGCTTGTCTTTGAGTCGGCGCACCCGCACGCCGTTGCGCGAACCGTCGCGGCGGGTGCGAAGCACGAGAAAGGTGGCGACACCACGGGTGGAGTCGGGCGCGCCCTCGGGTTTGGCCAAGACGACGAACGCCTCCCCGGCGCAATTCGAGGCAAACCATTTGACGCCGTTGAGCAGCCAGGCGTCGCCGCCTTCGGCTGCCCGTCGAGCCGTCGTCTCCAGCGCCCCCAGATCGGAGCCGCCGGTCCGTTCGGTCAGCAGCTGCGCTGTCCGGCCCGCCCATTCACCGGAGTCGAATTTGGCCAGCACATGCTCCCGCACATCGGGCGGCGCATAGGCGGCCACCAGCGATTGGACCATTCCGCCGCCGGTGCCCAGCGCGCAGCCCATCCCGATATCGGCTTGGTTGAGCAGATAGTTGGACGCGAACAACGGCAACGATGAGCTGAGCTTGGCGGCTTGCGCTTCCGAGCGCAGCGTCTGCTGCGCATCCAACACCGCGCGCCTGGCCTGCGTGAACGAGGCCGGCATGGTGACGCGGCTGATGTCATGTCCCCAGCGGTCGTAGCGATCGAGCCGCGGCGGGTTACGGTCGGTCTCCTCGGCCCACCGTGCCACCGGGCCGCCCATCAGCTCACCGATGCGCGTCAAATGCGGCTCGGCGAACGCCAACTCGTCGGGCTGCAGGTAGTACGCCATGGTGAACTGCAGGGTGGGATCGGTGCGGTACCAATTACGCCCCACCGCACCGCGATAGTTGTCTGTTCGATAGCGCTGCGCCTTTTCTGCAGTGCAGAAGGGCAACCTGTCCGCAGGCTCAACGTCGTACTCATACATGCCAGGACCCACGGTATTACAGCGGGGGCGGCGGGTGGATGGGTTCGGCGGTGTCGGTTATGGCGGTGGCTTTGTGGCGAATGCGCTCAACAGTGGCTGTGACCGCTGAGCAGGCGGTGTCGATGATGAGATGGTCACGGTCCCAGGGCTCGTAGGTCCGATCGACCACTTGTTGCCAGGTCGGCAGAACCAGGCCTGGGATGTCTGATGTGCGGCTTTCGACTCGGCGCCGGTGTTCGTTTGGGTCGGAACAGACGAGTTCAACCTCGAGTATCCAGCAGTTGAGTTGAGCGGCGACGCGTTGCCAGGCGTCGCGCGTGATCTTGAGTGGATTGACGCATTCGGCGATCGTGGGCAGCCCTACGCGCAGTTGATCGGCGGCCAGAGCGTAGCCGGCGACGTAGCCCATCGCGGCGGGTGCCGCGGTGAGCTCACCGGAATCGACTAAGGCCTGCTCGATGGTGTCGATGCGCAGATACGCCGCGAGCAATCGGCGCGCCAGAGGCAGCGCTACTGACGACTTGCCGGTGCCGGGAAGGCCGGAGATGACGATGAGGCCAGGGCTGGGCAAATGACTTCTCCGATCGGCGGTTGGCTGCTGAATGCTGCCGTATGAATTGTGGCCGTTAGCATGGCCTAGCGTTGGGTTGGGGGTGAACTTATGAAACGTAGCGGCGATCTCGGCGCCGAGGGCCTTCATCGTGGTCTGGGAGTGTGGTCTGTGGTGTTGATGGTCTTAGCTGGCGCGGCTCCCTTGGCCTCTGTCGGCGCGGTGCTACCGATGGTGGTTCGGGTTAGCCAAAACCCTGTTCTGCCTATGTTTTTCATCGGTGCGACGATGATCCTCGCATTGTTTGCGATTGGATTCACCAGGATGACGCGGTTTGTCGGTGATGCCGGAGCGTTTTACTCGTATATCCAAACTGGTTTGGGCCGCATCCCGGGCGTCGGAGCCGCTGCGCTGGCGATCAGTAGCTATTTCCTACTGCTGGTGTCCATCAGCTGCTATTTGGGTGCGGTGACTGCTACCACCGTCGCCCACCTGGGCGGTCTGGGCTCACCGTGGTGGCTGTGGACAGCGTTGTGGCTGGTCCTCACTGGGGTATTGGGCTACCGAGACATCGAACTGAGCTCCAAGGTTCTTGCATTTATGCTCGTTGCTGAGTGTGTTGTCGTCGTTGTCGTCGACGTCGCGCTGATTGCCGCCGGCGAGCATTTGGGGGGGAACGCTAGATTGGCCATGTTTGATCCGACCGCGCTGTCGCGAGGGGTGCCGTCGTTAGGGCTGATGTTCGCGTTCTTGTGTTTTGTTGGATTCGAAACCACCGCTGTTTTTCGCAGCGAAGCCCTCACCCCGGAGCGCACGCTGCCGCGTGCCACATACATCGCGGTGATCGGGATCGGACTGTTCTATGCCATCTCGGCGTGGGCCTTGACGGTCGGTGTGGGCGCGGACAATCTTGTGGCGGCCGCTACCGATGATCCGGCGAATCTCGTTGTGGGCCTGGCCAAGACCCATGTTGGCCCGGCGATGCAGGACACGATGCAGCTGTTGCTGTTGCCCAGCCTGTTCGCTTGCACATTGAC
>NZ_JBYCLA010000400.1:0-2754 GCF_057473665.1 Mycobacterium sp. TH-M25 | reverse complement strand
GCACACCTGCCTCAGACCGGATTGGGTGGTCCGGTCCTAACGAGAGCGATTTCGGATGGCGGTTGAGCCGGTTGCCAGTGGCTGGCTCTGCTGGATGCGACGCGCTGGGCAATCCGCGCCGTGTGATCGGAAAACCGCCGGTAGCACACCGCTAACGAGATGACGTCAACCGCGACGGCTAGCCCGTCCTTCCATCGCTCGCCGATCAGCACGGCGACCAGTCGGCGGTGTACATCTGCCATGGCGTCGACATCGTGGGAGGTCGATTCCGCCAGCTCGCAATCCCCGGACAGCGCCATGTCGTGCACGACGCGAGCCATCTGCACTGCCAACGCGCCCATCTCGGCGATGGATTCACGCGCTTCTTCCGGCACCACGTGATCCGGATGTCGTCGTCGGGCGATCTGAGCGATCTCCCTGATCAGTTCGTCCATCCGTTCGCTGTCAGCGACGATCTTGACCGCGTCGACCACCGCGGCCAGATCCGTCGCGGCCAGATCCGTCGCGGCCCGTGTCTGCATCGACAGCAATGAGAAGGTGGTCTCCTGCGCACTGGATCTCATCGCCGCGTCCTCGTCGTACCCGGCGATCAGGGCATCCGCGACGCCGAGATCGGCCTCCAGTACCGCGTGCGTGGCGTCATGCATCGCCTGACTCGCGATGGCGCACATCTCGGCGAGCTGCGCCGCAAACGTCCCGAGCTGATACTCGAATGCGTTCATCGTCGCGCACCTCAGCTGCCGAAGCCCTGACGCGCCGAAGCTCCGGCCATTTGCGCGCCACCGACGCCCAGGCGGCCGGCGGCGAAGTCCACGCCCTGGCCGATCGAGCTTGCGTCGTCGGCATAGGTGCTGTGCGCGGCGAAGTTCAACCCGTCCGAGCAGACCGGGTCTTCGAGTACGCACACCCTGATGGCCTTGTCCTCATACAACGGACCGATGACGACCTGCGGCTGGCCGAGGAAGTTCATGGCGCGTACGTTCGGCGTGCCGTACAGCACCACCGCGGCGACATGGTTGGCGATGCCCGGATCAAGGGGCTTGGGAAGGGTCGCGCGATCGACGTCGTCGGGGATCGAGTCCGGAACAGCCGGCGAGGTGACGAAGCCCATCACCGCTGCACCCTGGGAGTAACCACCGAGCACCATCTTGGTGTTGGGACAACTGTTCGCCATCGAAACGATATGAGCACCGGCGTCTCTGATGCCGTCGAGGCCGGTGGACCACTGATCACTCGCGGGATAGTTGACCGGGTACACGTCCATCGAACGCCCGCCTAACCGCGACCGCAGGGCATCGACGAACGCCTGGCCTGTCGCGCCGACGCCCGGCGGCTCACCGGTACCCCGAGCGAACACCACCTGGGTGTCCGGACACCGTTGAGCCGATGCGGTGGGGGCGCCAACACCGAAACTACCGAGGCTCAAGGCCGCCAGCACCCCGAGAACAAATGAACGAGAATTTACACGTGAAGTCATGCAGCTGTTATTCCCCTCTGAATCATGTTACAAACTAGAACTTTTCGGTTGATCTGAAGTAGACAGCCGTTGACCGACTCTGTCATACACAAAGCAGGGCAGGCCGACTTTGGCCCAGCCACAACATGATCGAGTTTTGTCGTCCGGTCGACGTCGATCTCCCCGCAACGGCTTCGTCGTGACGACCTGGTTGAGCGCCGTGCTCACAGCGCTGCTACTAAGCCGGTAGCGTTCCTCCTATCCCCTTGTCCGAGAGTGGGTTTGCTTACTTACGAGGCGTTCGATCCGCCGGTCCCCAACGTGTGTTGCATGTCCGGTTTCATGGCGTTCAGCTGAGCCCCCCAGTAGCCCCAGCTGTGCACGCCATTCTGGTCGATGTTGAACGTCGCATTGTGACCCCCGGCCGCGTCGTAGGCGTCTTTGAAGGCCAGGTTGCTCTGCAGCACGGTCTGCTCGATGACCTGACCCGGAAGACTGCCCTCGCCGATTTCCGAGGCCGTGCCGTTGCCGCTGTAGATCCACAGCCGAGTGTTGTTGGCCGCCAACCGTCCGGCCTGCACGGTGGGGTCGTTGCGCTGCCAACCGGGACCGCCGTCAGGCCCCCACATGTCCTCGGGGTTGAAGCCGCCCTCGTCGTTCATCGCCAACTTGATCAGCATGGGCCCGTTACCACTGGACGGCGTCAGGTAGGCCGACAGTGACGCGGCGTAGGCGAACTGCCCCGGGTGATACGCGGCCAGGATCAACGCCGACGACCCCGACATGGACACCCCTACCACGGCGTTCCGTGTCGACCGCACACCCTTGCTCGACAGGTAGCCAGGCAGCTCGTTGGTCAAAAACGTTTCCCACTTGTAGGTTTCGCCATTCGCCGGGCCATACCAGTCCGAGTAGAAGCTGGAGTGACCGCCGACCGGCGCCACCACCGACATGCCTGAGCCGGCGTATGAGTCGAAGGCATTGGTTTCGATATCCCAGCCATTGCGGTCGTCGCGGGCACGAAGACCGTCGAGCAGGTACACCGCCGCTGCGCCGCCACGCTGGAATTCGACGGTGATGTTGTGACCCATCGACGGCGAAGGTACCTGCAGAAATTCCGGCGCAGCCGCTTTTGCCTGCGGCGGAGTCGGTAACATCCAGGCCATTCCGGGCAGTACCACGGCACCGATCGCGGCGATCATCAGGCTCCGCGCCCCGCGAAAGTTGTACCCGGCCATACTGACTCCTCTGGATAAATTGCGACGCTCGTGCGCATATGCCCACAGAAAGGCCGCTGC
>NZ_JBYCLA010000399.1:0-8519 GCF_057473665.1 Mycobacterium sp. TH-M25 | reverse complement strand
GCGAGCGCATCCGGATGCGCGTTCCCCATCGCCACCCCGAGGCCGGCCCGCAACAGCATCGGCACGTCGTTGGGCATGTCGCCGAACGTGACCCAGTCACTGTCCGGAATCCCAAGCGGCCCAGCAATTTCAGCGATGCCAGCGCCCTTGTTCACACCGACCGGCACGATCTCGATCAGGCCGTTGTCGGTCGAATAGGTGAGGTCGCCCTCGGCCGCGACATGCCGGGTCAGCGCAGCCGCCATGTCGGCACTGCGCGCGCCTGCCTTACGAACCAGCAGCTTGATCGCGGGAGCGCTGAGCAGGTCTTCGATCGAGACCTCGGTGTTGTCGGGGTTGAGCCAGGCATGCTCGTAGCCCGGCGAGCTGACGAATTGCGGGGTGGCGCTGTCGTGTGCGCTTTCACCGACCCGCTCGACGGCCAGCCCCGCACCGGGGATCACCCTGGTGGCGATCTCGGCCAGCGCGCCTAACGCGTCCACCGACAAGGTTTTCGCCGACAGCACTCGATCGGTCGCCGGGTCGTAAATCACAGCGCCATTGGCGCACACGGCCATTGGGGCAAACCCGAGCCCGTCGACCACTGGCGGGATCCACCGTGGCGGGCGACCGGTGGCCAGCACAAACACCGCGCCGGCAGCGACCGCCGCGCACACCGCGTCGCGGGTGCGAGGGGTGACCTTTTCGTCTTCGTTGATCAGGGTGCCGTCGACATCGCAGGCGATCAGCGCGGGCAGGGTCACAGTGACAGTCTGCCTTCGCGGTCGAGGATCAATGCGTTCCACTCGGGTTCTGCCCCGAACGGGTCACGCCGTCGGTGCCGTACTTGTTCAGCCGCTCCTGCAATTCCATCAATCGGAGCTTCTGCGAATCGTCGCGGGTCGGCGCAGTGCCGCCGAGTCGGCGCGGCACCCAGTATTCGCCCTCGGGATGCGGGTACTCCTCTTGCACCTGGTAGAGCAGTTCATTCATCGTCTGGCGCAGCTTGGCGTTGAGTTCCTCGGGCGTCCCGTGCGGAGGTAGCGGGCGGCCCGCGGCGACAGTGACCGGAATCCTGTTGCGGAGCAATTTCTTCTCGTGGTCTTTGGTCCAGATCCGGTGGGCGCCCCAGACGATCAGCGGGACGATCGGCACCTGCGCCTGCAAGGCCATCCTGGCCGCGCCGGTCTTGAACTCGCGCAACTCGTAGCTGCGGCTGATGGTGGCCTCGGGATGCATCCCGATCAGCTCACCCGCGCGCAGGCGCTGCACTGCGACGTCGAATGCGTCATGCCCGTTGCGGCGATCGACCGGAATCAGTCGGGCGTGCTTGATCACGAAGTTCATCGCCTTCACGTCGGCCATCTCGGCTTTGACCATGAAGTACATCCGTCGACCGCGCTCGCGGGCGGCGAACAGCGGCGGAAGCCAATCCAGGTAGCTGGTGTGATTTTGGGCGAGCAATGCGCCACCGCGTCGAGGGATGTTCTCCAACCCGCGGAAGGTGAACTTCGTCCCGTTCAGGGCGACAACCGGGGGCACCACCCACTCTCCGAACCGGTAGAACGGCTCTGCCATGGCGGTCGCTCCTCCCATCCGTTGCTGTCAGCCAGGCACGGCCTTCTCAGTGTCCTCAATAAATTTTGCCTTCGCTACCGTAGGTACGCCGAGGGCATGGGCTGCGCAGACATTTGTCGAGCGCGATACGGCGGCGAGATCATTCCCCCGCGAAGCGCACTGTCCGCGACTTTTGGAGTGACCCGGCGGCGACAACGGCGGCCAGGTTCTGTCGCCGTCAGTCGGTGCGGCCCGCCTCACGGGCGGCCCGGGCAGCCGCCCGCTGGCTGGCTTCCTCAGCGTCCGATTGAGCGGCCTCGGCCAGGGTAGGCGCACCGCCGCCGAGCCGATGCGGCACCCACCACTCGCCGGCCGGGTGCGCCGGGTAGCTGTCTTGTGCCTGCTCCAACAGATGCTGCATCCGCGAGCGCAACAGGGCGGTCAACTCGGCCGCCGGCAGCGTCGGCGCAATCGGCTCGCCGACCACGATCACGATCGGCACCTTGGGCCGGAGCAACTTCTTGGGGTGGCCTTTGGTCCAGATCCGCTGGGCGCCCCAGACGAGGTGCGGGATGATCGGCACGCCCGCCTCGATCGCCATCCGGGCGGCACCCGACTTGAAGTCCTTGATTTCGAAGCTGCGGCTGATCGTGGCTTCCGGGTAGACGCCGACGAGTTCACCGGCCTTGAGCCGGTCGACGGCGGCTTGGTAAGACGCTGCGCCGCTGGACCGGTCCACCGGGATGTGCCGGCAGCCCCGCATGATCGGGCCGGTGATCTTGTTGTCGAAGACTTCTTGCTTCGCCATGAAGCGGACCTTGCGCGCGCGGTGCTCGCGGAACGCGGGCAGCCCGGCGAGGGTGAAGTCGAAGTAGCTGGTGTGGTTGATCGCAATGACGGCGCCGCCAGTGGCAGGAATGTTCTCCTGCCCGATGACCGTGAAACGCAGCCCCTGCACCCGCCACGTCAGCCGCACCAGCGCGATCACTGTCCCGTATACCGGTTCCACGGTGCTCAAGCCTAGTGTTCGGGGCTTCGGGGCTCTAGCCGATCCGGCATTTCTCCGGTCTGCGGCTAAGCTCGAGGCGTCAGACTCTCGCAACCAAAGGGTGTCAGTGCAGGTCACAAGTGTCGGCCACGCCGGCTTTCGGATCGATACGGCGGCCGGCAGCATTCTGTGCGACCCGTGGGTCAACCCGGCCTATTTCGGGTCGTGGTTTCCGTTCCCGGACAACCGCGGCCTGGATTGGCGCGCCCTCGGCGACTGCGACTACCTGTACGTCTCGCACCTGCACAAGGACCACTTCGACGCGCAACTGCTGACCGAGCACGTCAACAAGGACGCGGTCGTGCTGTTGCCCGACTACCCGGTACCGGATCTGAAAAACGCGTTGCAGACGCTGGGATTTCACCGGTTCTTTGAGACCGCTGATTCGGTAAAGCACCGGATCGGTGGCCCCAAGGGCGAGTTGGACCTCATGATCATCGCGCTGCGCGCACCCGCCGACGGCCCGATCGGCGACTCCGGGCTGGTGGTCGGCGACGGCATCACCACGGTGTTCAACATGAACGACGCGCGGCCGGTCGATCTGGACGCGTTGGCATCCGAGTTCGGCCACATCGATGTCCACCTGCTGCAATACTCCGGCGCGATCTGGTACCCGATGGTCTACGACATGCCCGAGCGCGCCAAGAAGTCGTTCGGGATGCAGAAACGGCAGCGTCAGATGGACCGGTCTCGCCAATACATCGCGCAGGTCGGGGCGACGTGGGTGATACCGTCGGCCGGACCACCGTGCTTCCTCGACCCCGCGCTGCGTGACCTCAACGACGACCACGGCGACCCCGCCAACATCTTTCCGGATCAGATGGTCTTTATCGACCAGCTGTGCCGCAACGGCCACGACCGCGGGCTGCTGATGATCCCCGGCTCGACTGCCGAGTTCACTGGGAGGCAACTGGATTCGCATCAGCACCCGCTGCCCACCGAACAGGTTGAGGCAATTTTCACCACCGGCAAGGCGGACTACATCGCCGACTACGCCGCCCGGATGATGCCGGTGCTGGCGGCGGAGAAAGCGCGCTGGGCACCCGCGGCCGGCGACTCGCTGCTGGAGCCGCTGCGCGCGAAGTTCGAGCCGATCATGCTGGCCGGCGACGAGATCTGCGACGGCATCGGCTACCCGGTCGAGTTGGTGCTCGGCGCAGAGCGGGTCGTGCTGGATTTTCCCAAACGGACGGTGCGCGAGCCGATTCCCGACGAAAAGTGCCGCTACGGCTTTGCTATCCCGGCCGAGCTGGTACGGACCGTGCTGCGCGACGACGAGCCCGACTGGGTCAACACCATCTTCCTGTCCACCCGGTTCCGGGCCTGGCGGGTCGGCGGCTACAACGAGTACCTGTACACGTTCTTCAAATGCCTGACCGCCGAGCGGATCGCCTACGCGGACGGCTGGTTCGCCGAGACCCACGACGACTCCGCGTCGATCACCATGGACGGCTGGGAGATTCAGCGCCGCTGCCCACACCTGAAAGCCGACCTGTCCAAATTCGGCGTCATCGAGGGCAAAACCTTGACCTGCAATCTGCACGGCTGGCAGTGGAACCTGGAAAGTGGCCGCTGCATCACCGCCCGCGGTCACCAGCTTCGGAGCACACGGCGATGAGCGCCGACACCTACGACTCCTTCGACGACGGCCTCGTCCAACTGGACCGCGAGGCAATCACCCTGCGCCGCTACCACTTCCCTTCAGGAACCTCGAAGATCATCGCGCTGCCGCACGTTCGCGGCTACCGGGCCGAGCCGCTGGGGTTGTTCATGCACAGATTTCACATCTGGGGCAGTTGGGATCTGCGCCGCTGGCTGCCGCTGGACATCGGCCGGCCCTTCCGGTCGACCCTGATCACGCTCGACGTTCCCGGTACCCGGCCCAGCCCGGCGTTCACACCGGCCGACGCCGACGCATTCACCGCGCTGCTCGACCGCCTGCTCGACGAGCGGGGTTAGCGCCCTGCGTCGGCCGGTGCCTGCTCGTGTCGACTGTGCAGTTTGTATACGGGAATTCACGTCCTGGGCACCCAAAAGCTGCACAGTCGGCGCCCCGGTAAACGGCCTCGGCGCGCCCAGCTACGCGCTGATGCCGTCTCGGAAATCGGTCTCGTCGACGAAGCTGGTCAGCGGCGACGGCAGCGGCCACTCGTGGTGGCCGGCCTGGTTACCGCCGCGTCGCTTGGCGGCGTACATCGCGGCGTCGGCGGCCGCGATCAACTCGATGAGGAGGTCGCTGCGGCTACCAGTGCGGTAGGCCGGATGGATGCCGGCGGTGCCGATGCTGGCGGTGATGCCGAACGGCAACGCGGCGATCTCGTCGCAAAACTGCTGCGCCCAGCGGTCGACTTCGTCGGGGTGCCAGATGTCGGCGACGACGAATTCCTCGCCGCCCGAACGGCCGATCACCGCAGTGTCGTCGGCGGTGTCGCGCAGCGCGCGGGCCACCGAGACGAGCGCGTCGTCGCCGGTGCTGTGCCCGTAGCTGTCGTTGAGTTGCTTGAAGCGGTCCAGGTCGATCACGCAGACGACGACGAACCCCTGTTGCTGGCTGGCCCGCTCCAGACACGCCTTGGCCCGACGGTGAAAGGCCCGCCGGGTGAACAGCCCGGTCAGCTGGTCACGCTCGGCACGCACTGCATCGGCGCCCAGGACGTGCACCACGACCTGAACGCCGAAGGGCACTGCCAGGTTCAGCAGCAACAGCAGCGCGCTGCAGCAGAGCGCGGTGACGCTGTTGAACTGCTCGGAGACCCGAAAACCTTCGTAACCGCTGACCGCACTGGCGACGGTGAAGTTGTAGGCCATCAGCCACGCCCGGTGGAACAACGCGATGTAGCTGGCCATGGTCGCGAACGTGGCGCAGGTGAGCATCGCGATCAACGGATCGCTTTGGGCCACCGAAATCAGCGCGATGCAGGCGGTGGACGCCAGTGCAAAACGGATTGCGGTGCTTCGCGCGGGCCAGCGCAGCCCCCAGAGCAAGGCGCCGGCCGCTGCGCCGACGGCCGATGCCACCGCGCAGGTAACGGCTACGGTGCCTTTCGGTCCGGTCGGAGTCCAGATCGTCCCGAGCGCGACCAGCGCCAGCCCGCCGGCAATGACCGCGACGGTGATCCGGGTCAGGGTGTCCATGCCGCGGGCAGCCAGGTGTGCGCTCAGTCGGTCATAGTGATCGGATTGGCGCCACCACTGCGCAAGCCACCCCATCGCGTTTCACACCCTTCAGATGCGGCCGCCTATCCCCACATGCAGGCCTCTGATCAGCAAATAATAGAGCAGCGAAGAAAGTGCCAGGGGCCTTTGACCACTCGACCCACGACAACGGGCTATGTCGCGGCGGCGCTCAGATGTCGCGCGGCCTGACCCGCCTCGCCGCCTCGACCGCGTTGCGCCGCGCGGTGTCCAGGTTTTCGTCGTAGGCCAGTGCCACACCCATGCGCCGCTTGACGAAGCTTTCTGGCTTTCCGAACAGACGCAGGTCGGTCCGCGGCACCCGCAGTGCTTCGTCCACACCGTCGAAGACCAGGCCCTCGGCGTCCACGCCACCGTAGATCACCGCACTTGCTCCTGGGGTCTTGCACGTGGTGTCAACCGGAAGCCCGAGTATGGCCCGAGCATGGAGTTCGAATTCGTTCTGCCACTGGGTGACCATCGTGACCATTCCGGTGTCGTGCGGGCGCGGGCTCACCTCGCTGAACCACACGTGGTCACCCTTGACGAACAGCTCGACCCCGAAAATCCCTTGTCCGCCAAGCTTTTCGGTGACGATGCGGGCGATTCGCTGCGCGTTGTCGAGCGCGGCGGCCGACATCGGGTGTGGCTGCCAGCTCTCGACGTAGTCGCCGCCGACCTGCTGGTGGCCGATCGGCGCGCAGAACCGAGTGGCCACAGCACCGTCGTCGCCGCGCGCCCGGACGGTCAATAGCGTTATCTCGTAATCGAAGTCGATAAAACCCTCGATGATGACGCGGCCGTGACCGACCCGGCCGCCGACCATCGCATGGGCCCAGGCCGCCGCGACATCCTCGGGTCCGTCGAGCTTGCTCTGACCCTTGCCCGAACTGCTCATCACCGGTTTGACCACGCAGGGGTAGCCGATGGCGTCGGCGGCCGCCTGCACTTCGGCCTGCGAGTCGCAGAACCGGTACGGGCTGGTGGGCAGGCCGAGGGTTTCGGCGGCCAGCCGCCGAATACCCTCGCGGTCCATGGTCAGGCGCGCGGCCCGGGCGGTGGGGATCACCCGCACGACACCGGCCGCTTCCAGCTCCTGCAGCACCTCGGTCGCGATGGCCTCGATCTCGGGAACGACGATGTCGGGTCGGTCGGCCTCGATCAGCGCCTTGAGCTGGTCTGGATCCGACATCGCGATGGTCCGCGCGTGGTGTGCCACCTGCTGCCCCGGCGCGTTGGGGTAGCGATCGACGGCGATGGTCTCCACGCCCAGACGCTGCAGCGCGATCACTACCTCGCGGCCGAGTTCGCCGGAACCGAGCAGCATCACCTTGGTCGCGGTTGGCGACAGCGGGGTTCCGATGGTGGTCATCGGCGACGCGGTTCGAGCACCTCGGTGCCGACGAAGGGCACCAGCGCGGCAGGAACCCGCACGGTGCCGTCCGGCTGCTGGTGGTTCTCCAGGATCGCGACCAGCCAGCGGGTGGTGGCCAGCGTGCCGTTGAGCGTCGCGGCGGTCTGCGGTTTGCCGGCCGCGTCCCGGTAGCGGGTGGACAGGCGGCGGGCCTGGAACGTGGTGCAGTTCGACGTCGACGTCAGCTCCCGGTACGCCTGCTGCGTGGGCACCCACGCCTCACAGTCGTATTTGCGCGCCGCCGATGACCCGAGGTCGCCTGCGGCCACGTCGATCACCCGATACGGCACCTCGATGCGGGCCAGCATCTCGCGCTGCCAGCCGAGCAGCCGCTGGTGCTCGGCCTCGGCATCGGCGGGGTCGCAGTAGACGAACGCCTCGACCTTGTCGAACTGATGCACCCGGATGATGCCGCGGGTGTCTTTGCCGTAGCTGCCGGCTTCGCGGCGAAAACACGACGACCAGCCGGCATAGCGCAGCGGTCCGTCGGACAGATCGAGGATCTCGTTCGAGTGGTAGCCGGCCAGCGGTACCTCCGAGGTGCCGACCAGGTAGAGATCGTCGGCTTCCACGCGATAGATCTCGTCGGCGTGGGCGCCGAGGAACCCGGTCCCCGACATCACCTCGGGCCGCACCAGCACCGGCGGGATGATCGGCGTGAAGCCGTTGTCGGCGGCCAGCCGGACCGCCATGTTCAGCAGGCCCAGTTGCAGCAGCGCGCCCCGGCCGGTGAGGAAGTAGAACCGCGAGCCGGACACCTTGGCGCCGCGTTCCATGTCGATCAGGCCGAGCTTCTCGCCGAGTTCCAGGTGGTCCTTGGGGTCGGCGATCGCGGGCAGTTCGCCGACGCGCTCGAGTTCGACGAAATCATCTTCGCCGCCGGCGGGGACGCCGTCGATGATTACGTTGGAGATCGCCATGTGCGCGGCGGTGAACGTGGCCTCGGCCTCGGCCTGTTGCGTTTCGGCCGACTTCACCTCTTCGGCCAGCTCCTTAGCCTGCTGGAGCAGCTTCGGGCGCTCGTCGGGTGAGGCCTTGCCGACGGCCCTGCTCACGATCTTCTGATCGGCGCGCAGCGAGTCGGCGCTCGCGATCGCGGTCCGGCGCGCGGTGTCGGCCGCCAGCAGGATGTCGACCAGCGTCGGGTCCTCGCCCCGCTTCGTCTGCGACTCGCGTACGGCGTCGGGGTTGTCCCGGAGCAGTTTCAGGTCGATCACGGGCTAGAACCCTACTTGGTAGCCAGGCATCCACGGCAAGCATTTCACTTGTGTAACAGCTGTCACTTGACGAGGTTCGCCTGTCAGAATGGAGGCGATGTGGCACCCATCCGAACGCAACGACCGCGAC
>NZ_JBYCLA010000398.1:0-3521 GCF_057473665.1 Mycobacterium sp. TH-M25 | reverse complement strand
CGGGGGGCTGGGCGAGGTGTCGGGCATCGCCGCGAAGGGCGTGTCCGCCAGCCTTTCGGCGTCCCTCGGCAGCGCCGCGGTCGACTTCAGCATCGGTTTGACCCGGTCGAGGGTGGCGGAGACGACGAAGGCGCTTGCGATGCCGGCCAGAAACATGATCGCCAGCCATAGCCGCTCCCCGGTGATTGTCGCGGCCATAATCCAGACGTAGGTGTTGAAAAACACCAGTGCGGTCAGCAGCACCACGGGGAGGGCCCGGACCGCCAGGGCGCCGACTGTCGCGAGGTGCGACAGCGTCATACGCATCGCCCATCCCAGGACGGACCCTAAGCCGCTGGCGGTCAGGATCGGTATTGCGGACACCACGACGACCGACGACGGCAGGTCAGCGACCCGTTCGCTTTTGACGATCGTCACGAGTATCGCCACCGCCGCCGCGCTGGTCGCCGTGGCCGCGCGTTGCCGGCTGTGTGATGGCCACCTGGACACCAGCCAGCCGACGGCCACCATCAGCAGGGGAGTGATCCCGAGAATCGCCAAAATTACCCATTCGGCGGTTGTTGGCTCACCCTGGATATCGACGTCATGGCCGTCGGTGATGAGGAAGATCGGCACCGTGCAGGCTTGCAGAGTTCCGTAGGCCGCCATCATGGGGGCCGACCGCGACCACAGTCGTCGCCAGCGGCCCCGGCGGGTCAGCACCGCCGGCAAGCCGCGTTCCAAAAACCAGCTTTCCGCCGCATCACGCGCCGATACTCGGTGGCCTCGTCGGTGGCAAAGCGAAAGCTTCATGCTCGCTCACCCTAGCGGCGCCGGGAGTCGGTATATTCGGGACTCGAGATTATATGAATATGAAACAGTCGATGCCCGCCGAAACCCGTGTTGTTATTGCCGGAGCTGGAATCGCGGGTATGGCTGCCGCCATGCTGCTGGCCGAGGCCGGACTGCGGGTCACTTTATGCGAAGCGGCACCCGAAGCCGGGGGCAAAGCCAAGAGTGTCCGCCTTGCCGACGGTCACCCGACCGAGCACAGCTTGCGCGTCTACACGGATAGCTACCAGACCTTGCTGAGGTTGTTCTCGCGCATACCCACCGAGAACGGCATGACCGTGCTCGACAACCTGGTCGGTGTGACTGCGGTCCGCGTATACAAGGACCGCTCGATGGGCAAAGCAGCCGCGCCCGTTCCGCTGGAACGCCGACGGCCAACCTTCCTGCGGATCATCGGCAAAGCCTTCGACCCGCTGGTGCAAGTTGGCCGGATTTCATCGCGGAGCGTATTGGCGATCGTTGGTCTGATGCAACGGGGACTGGCGCTTTCCGACGTCATCCGCTATCTCTACGCTCACCTGCGCCTGCTGTGGATGTGCAAAGAGCGAGTCGTCGCGGAGCTAGAAGATATCTCGTATGCAGATTATTTGCACCTAAGTCGCAAGTCTCCCGACGTGCAGATGTTCTTTTCGGCCTTGCCGCGCATTTTCGTTGCGGCCCGTCCGAACGCGGAAGCGGCCGCGATTGCTCCCGTCATTCTCAAGGGGCTGTTTCACTTTACCGGTGACCCACCAGAATTGAACGGCGCCAAAGCGCACTCCATCATGATGATGAATGGACCGACGAGTGAGCGCATGGTCGATCCCTGGATTCGTCAGCTCCAAAACCTCGGCGTCGATATTCAGTTCAACACGCGCGTTTCGGATCTCGAGTTCGAGGACGGTCGGATCGCCGCATTGCTATCAACTGATGGCCGCCGGTTCGCTTGCAACTATGCCATTCTCGCCTTGCCCTACCTGACGCTGCGGGAGATGGCCAAACCGGATCACGTCAAGCAACATCTTCCGCATCTCGCGCAGCAGCATGCCATTGCGCTTGAGTGGTCGAATGGCATTCAATGTTTTTTGCACGACATCCCCCCGACGTGGCCCTCGTTTATCCGCCCGGGAGTCGTCGGCACGTATTTTGAGAGCGAGTGGGCCCTGATCTCCGTTCTGCAGGGAGAAGGCTTCTGGAAGGATGTCAGCCTGCCGGAGGGAACCCGCTACGTTCTGTCGATAACGTGGAGTGACGTGGATAAGCCCGGTCCAGTTTTCCAGCGGCCGGTAAGTGAATGTACGCCAGATGAGATTTTGACCGAGTGCCTGGCGCAGTGCGGCCTCGATCGGTCCCACGTCTTGGGCTGGCAGATCGATTGTGAGCTGAAACATCTGAGTGCGGCCAAATACAATAGCTTGGCGAACGAGCTGCCTCCGCATCTTGCTTCGGCGCCCAGGCAGGGTAAACGCTTGGTGAATCTCTCGCCGCTTGCGATTCCGCTGCCTGGCGCCCGCCGCCAATCTCCGTGTATTCGCACCGAAGTGCCTAACTTCTTTCTGGCCGGTGAAGCGATCTATTCACCGGACTTGAACTTGTTTGTTCCGACCATGGAGAGGGCGGCCACCTCCGGTTATCTGGCGGCCCACGAAATCATCGGCGTCGCCGCTCCGCACGCTAGCCAGCGGCTGCAGATCGACTTCCGGGATCCTGCGCCGTTCGCGCTTCTCCGGCGTATCGACCGATGGTGGTGGAACCGGCGTCACGCCGAGTAGCGTGCCCGCGGTTGCTGTCGACGCGTCGCCTAGGCTTCAAGTCATGCAACGGATTATCGGGACGGAGGTCGAGTACGGCATTTCGTCGCCGTCGGACCCGACCGCCAACCCGATCCTCACCTCGACGCAGGCGGTGTTGGCCTACGCTGCCGCCGCCGGCATCCAGCGTGCCAAACGCACCCGCTGGGACTACGAGGTGGAATCGCCGTTGCGTGACGCCCGAGGCTTCGACCTGAGCCGCTCAGCGGGACCGCCGCCGGTGGTCGACGCCGACGAGGTCGGTGCGGCCAACATGATCTTGACCAACGGGGCGCGGCTCTACGTCGACCACGCGCACCCGGAGTACTCCGCCCCCGAGTGCACCGACCCGCTGGACGCGGTGATCTGGGACAAGGCCGGGGAGCGGGTGATGGAGGCCGCTGCCCGGCATGTCGCCAGCGTGCCGGGAGCCGCCAAGCTGCAGTTGTACAAGAACAACGTTGACGGCAAGGGAGCCTCCTACGGGTCGCACGAGAACTACCTGATGTCGCGGCAGACGCCGTTTTCGGCGATCATCGCCGGGTTGACGCCGTTTCTGGTGTCTCGCCAGGTGGTCACCGGCTCGGGGCGGGTCGGCATCGGGCCCTCCGGTGACGAGCCGGGCTTTCAGCTGTCCCAGCGCTCCGACTACATCGAGGTCGAGGTCGGTCTGGAGACCACGCTGAAACGCGGCATCATTAACACCCGCGACGAACCGCACGCCGACGCCGATAGGTACCGCCGGCTGCATGTCATCATCGGTGACGCCAACCTCGCCGAGACCTCGTCCTACCTCAAGCTCGGCACCACCGCGCTCGTGCTAGTCGTGATCGATGAGGGCCCCGCCCACGGGATAGACCTCAGCGACCTGTCTCTGTCCCGTCCGGTGCTGGGCGTCCTCGTGATCAGCCGCGATCCCGC
>NZ_JBYCLA010000397.1:0-8020 GCF_057473665.1 Mycobacterium sp. TH-M25 | reverse complement strand
AATACCCGAAGGATCCGAGGTTAACACCGGCGCCTGTGGGGCGCCTGTTCGCCGAAGACCACTGCCAGAACTTGAACACCACAACCAGAGCTTTCGGGGCCGCCGGATGAACCCCTGATTCCTTCTAAGGTATCGTTCAGGTGGGCCGGGGGCGGGTGCGAGAGTCTGGGAGGAAATATCGTGCGGATAGCTGCTGCTCCGGGTGTGCTGGCGGGTTCGGTTCTCATCGCGTCTGGCCTGATCCCCGTGACACCGGGCGTATCACGGCCCGCCGCGCCTCGGGTCGCCCGCGCTGAGGTGCGTCTGGTCGATTCCACCGCAGCGGCCGACCTCGATGCCCTGGTCACCGGCATCTTAGGGGGCACCCCGGTGACCAGCCTGACCACCATCGAAAATGACTTCACCACGATCAACGACGCCACCGGTCTGACCACCCTGGCCAATGACGTGGACAACCTGCTGGACCTCAATGGTGGCGCCAGCAGTCTCACCACCTCCCTCGGTGATCTCCTCGGCGCCGGCAGCACCAGCGGCGTGGAGAACATCCCGTACAACTTGTTGGCCGACGTCCTCAACATTCCCTATTACGAAGGCCTGGCCGAGCAGGAGTACGGGTTCGCCCTGGGCCCGGGCGGCTCGGTCGGCGGCGTCGCCGACTGGATCCCACCGGGCGCCACCGTGGCTGACGGAGGCGTCGACGTCGTCAACGGGCAGGACTACTACGCGTTGGGCGGAACCGGTAGTTACCTCTATGAATCCATTGGCAACACGTGGGGTTGGGACGACGGCAACTATCCGCAATTGGACGGGCTCGCGCACTTCCTGCTGCCTTTCCAGTTCACCGAACCCATCGCCGAGCAGGTGCAGGGAGTTCTGCAGGCCGAGTCCATCGACGGCGCCGACGTCAACTGCGAGTTCCAGTGCGCCAGCTTCACCGATTACCTGGGGCAATGGTTCCACCAACCGCTCTCGGACGTGCTTTCTCCGTCCGGCTACACCTATCCGACCGTTCTGGAAAACACCGTCGGGGCGACCAGCGCGACCGGCGTGGTCAATTCCGGCGGCACGGCGGGCGAAGACGTCATTTGGTCCGGCCAACATGTGACCTTGAGCCCAGACTTGGATCTGAGCTCCATCTTGACCAATCTGGAGTCAAGTCCGGCGGACGACCCGATTCAGTCCCTCAGCCTGGCCAACCTGCTCACCGACAACGAACTGCTCACCTATGACTTCAACTACGATTTCAACTTCTTCGTCGAAGGCAGTTTCCTGTATTGGGGGGCGCCGAGCCTGTACAGCATTCCGGACCTGATCGGCGGGGAGCTGCAGGATCTCACCGGCATCCCCAACCAGTTCCTGTTGCCCAACGACGGCGCGGAGCCCCTGTCCGGCTACACCGACACCTCGTCGTCGCTGCTTCCGGGCTTGGAGCAGGGTTTCGAGTACCTGGCCAAAGGCCTGGAAGGGTACCTGGACCCCAGCACCTACACCGGCCTGGCCGGCGCTGCGGACACCAGCACTCTGGCCAGTGACCTCACCTCGCTGGTGCCCAACCTCGCGGCCGACATCGCGGCGATGACAGGTGGCGCGTTCTAGCGTTTCGAGCGATGTCAATCGTCGCGAGTTGTGCAGACCGCTTCGGCGCCGAGTGTGTTGCTCGTGAATACAGTTGAGCCTTGTTCTCGCAGATAACCCGCACAGTCGACGGTTCTTACTTCGGGACGGCGCAGTTGGTAGGACGGCATCAGGCAGGCACGCGCGGGCGGGCCGCTGGTGCGTCGCGGGTAGGTTTAGGTATTGATGGCTAAATTCCGCTTCGGCATCCTCGACGGGATCGTCAACTTCCGCTTCTCGCCGACCATCCTGCCGCAGGCGAGTTACCTGATGGCGGCCGCGACGGGCGCCGACTCCTTCTGGGTCGGCGACCATCTCAACGCACCGCTGCCGCAGTCCATCGCGACGCCGGAATATCTGGGCGTCACAGCGAAATTGGTGCCCAGTGTCGACGCTGTCCTGGAACCGTGGACCATGCTCGGACACCTCGCCGCCCGCAACCGGGTGCGCCGGTTGCGACTCGGCGTGTGCGTCACCGACGCGAGTCGTCGCCATCCGGCGGTGACAGCGCAAGCCACCTCGACCCTGCATCTGCTCACCCGCGGCCGCGCCATCCTCGGGATCGGCGTCGGGGAACGCGAAGGCAACGAACCCTACGGCGTCGTGCGCACCAAACCTGTTGCCCAGTTGGAAGAGGCGATCGCCACCATCCGAGCGCTGTGGAACTCGGGCGGCGAACTCATCTCGCGTGAATCCCCCTACTTCCCGTTACACAACGCCGTGTACGCGCTGCCACCGTATCGCGGTAAACAGCCCGAGATCTGGGTGGCTGGACACGGTCCGCGGATGTTGCGGATCACCGGACGCTACGCCGACGCGTGGGTTCCCTTCGTGGTGTCCCGACCCGCGGACTACGCGCGATCCCTCGAGGCTGTCCGGGCGGCAGCTTCTGATGCCGGTCGGGATCCGATGTCGGTCGTGCCGGCGCTGAACCGTCTGGTGGTCACCGGGCGCAGTCGCGACGACGTCGACGAGGCGCTGGACTCAGTCATCATGAAAGCCTCCGCGCTGGCGGCGCCGGCCGACGCCTGGGCGCGACACGGCGTCGAGCATCCCCTGGGCTCCGACTTCTCCGGGGTGCAGGATCTGGTCCCCCAGTTGATGGACCAGGAAACGGTTTTGGCTTATACGGCGCAGGTTCCCGCGTCGCTGATGAAAGAGTTGATGTTCAACGGCACCCCCGACGAAGTCGTCGAACAAATGGCGGAATGGCGTGATCACGGGCTGCGGTATGCACTCATCATCAACGGCAGCCCGGTCAATCCGCGCCTGCGCAAGACGGTGGCCGCGACGGCGCCGTTCCTGAAGATTCTTCGCCGGCTCAAAAGTCTGTGAACCGTCGACGTGTCACGCGTCGGACCAGGCTCGATTGCCGTACCGATCAAGGTGAGTCACATCGGTGACCGGTTTGCGCGTGGTGGGTCCGTAACGCCCACGCGGCCAGCCGAGCGGGACGACGCACAGCGGTGTCACCGAACGCGGCAATCCCAGCGTCCGGCGCGCTGAGGCCACCCCCCACAGCGGCAAGGTGATCAGCGACGCACCCAGGCCCATCGCCCGGGCGGCCAGCAGCAGGTTCTGCACGCCGGGGTAAATCGACCCGTAGTAGGCGGACTCGGCGGTGTGCGGCGAGGGCAACAGCGGCCGCTTTTCGCCCCGCGCACCCGACCGCAGACACGCCACCACCAGAACCGGGATCTCGGCGAAGTGGTCGACCTGCCACTGCACCGCGCGCGCCACCTTGGCCATCGACGCGTCGTGGGCGGCGACCCGTTTGATGACCACCCGGTAATACAGCGACCACACCTGCCGATAGCGCTTGGCCAGCTTGGTCTTGGTTCGGCGGTCGGTGACGACGACGAACTCCCAGTTCTCACCGTGGACTCCGGTCGGTGCCCGAAGGGCCAACTCGATGCACGTGCGCACCAGCGCATCGTCGACGGGGTCGGATCGGACGCGGCGCACGGCGCGCTGGGTCATCATCGCCTCGACGAGCGGCATCTGCAGGCCGGCCAGCGCCTGGGCGGCGATCGGTGACTCGGTCATACCGACGACGCTACCGTCCAGCTCTTCACAGCCCGCGTTCACTCAGCCAGCGGTGGATCCGTTCGGCCACCGCCGCCCAGCCCGGTTCGAGCATCATGTCGTGTCCCATGTCGGGGAAAAACTCCGCTTCGGTGTGGTACGCGCGTGCCGTTGCCCGGATTTCTTTCGCGGTGTGCGCTCCGTCCTCCTGTGCCCCGAGGACCAGTAACGGCGCGCTCACCCGCTTGGGTCGGGGCAAATTGAGCACACAACAGTCCAATGCCATTCGGGGGCTCTGCTCGCCCAGCCGCTTCGCGTAATCCACCACCGCGACGTCCGGGGTCTGTGCGGAGAAAAACCGCTCCCGCGCGAGCTGGGGGGTGTTGACATAGGCCAGTGATCTGCCGGTGACGGCAATCTTGGCGAAATGCCACGGGTGCTGTCTGCACCAACGCACAGCGGACCCGAAGTTGCCCTGCGGCGGCGTGGACGCCATCAACACCCCGGCGGGGGCGTCGTGAGTCTCCAGATACTTCTGGACGACGATGCCGCCCTGAGAGTGCCCGATCACCACCGGCCTGGTGGGCAGACCGGCGGCAACCGCATTGAGATCCTCGACACAATCGGCGAGCGAGCACGCCCACAGCGGCTTGACGGTCGGGCTACCGCCATGGCCGCGAAGGCTCACCGCCAGGGCGTGATAACCCTTGCTCGCGAAATAGCCGAGGAAATGTTCCTCCCAGCACCATGCCGCGTGCCAGGCCCCATGAACGAAAAGCAGTGGCGCGGGATGCGATGTGCTGCGGCACCCCTTTTCGATCACCTCGAGCATGGCGGGCTCAGTGCGAAAGCGCGGCTGTCACACCCGGCGCAGCTGGATGCGGTAGAGGTTCGCGTGTCCGAGCTCGAATTGCCGTATCGAGGCTTCCAGGTACGCCTCATACACCGCCACCTTCTCCGGGCCGGTGATCTCGGCAGCCGCCGCGCTGTTCGCCCGAAGTGTGTCGAGCCAGGCCGAACAGGTACGCGCGTAATGTTCCCGATGATTGACGACGTATTGAACTTCGAAGAGCTTCTCGGCGGCGTGCATGATCTCAGCCAGCCGGGGCGGATCAGACTCGGGAAAGATGTGCTCCATGATGAACAGCGTCTCTTTGAGCCCCTGCTCATCGAGCTTGACGTGACCCTTGCCGATCGTCTGCAGCGCAAGGCCCGCGCCGGGTTTGAGCGAGTCGTGACACTTTTGGAAAAACCGGCGATACCCGGCCACCTTCTGAGACCGATCCCACCCGTATTTCACGAAGTGCTCCATGGCACCGATGCTGATCGCCGCGTCATAGGGCTCGTCGGCGACGAAGTCCGCCCAATCCTGGACCCGCACCTGCAGGCGAGGATCGCCCAGTTCTTCCACGTAGCGGGCTTGCGCCTCGCTCAGGGTCAGCCCCGTGACGTGCTCGGCGCCGTGCTCGGCCACCAGCCGGCGCATCGTCGATCCCCATCCACAGCCGATGTCGAGTACCCGGTGCCCGCTGCCGACACCGGCCAGCGCGGCCAGGCGGTCGATCTTGCGGGCCTGTGCCACGGCCAGGTTGTCGTCGTGGCCCTGCCACAGCGCGCACGAATATGTCATGGACTCGTCGAGCCAGAGCGAGTAGAAAGCGTTACCCACATCGTAATGGTGCTGAATGGATTCAGCCGATGCCCCACGTTCGCTTACCGATGTCATTGTTGATACTCCATCCCTAGTCCCTGCCCTGATCCCTGTTCAGAATCCCTGTCGAGAATCGCTGTTGAGAATTTCCCACCCGAACCGCGGCGCGCTGTCACGCGGAGACGTCCAGCCTGTCGAACTCGTCCTGCCGGTAGCGCTCGGCGCACGCCGAGCGACGGACCTTGCCGCTGGTGGTGATCGGGATAGAGCCCGGCGCCACCACAACCAGGTCGGCCACCCGCAGCCCGTGCGACCTGGAGACTGCCACCGCCACGTCCCGCTTGACCGTGTCCAGGCTCTCGCGCGCCTCCGCCTCGGAGCCACCACGCTGCTTGGACTCGATGACCACCACCAGTTGCTCCCGGCCGTCGTCGGCGACGGCGATCGCGGCGGCCCGGCTGCGGGTGATGTCCTGGATGGTCGCCTCGATGTCGTCGGGGTAATGGTTGCGACCATCGACGATCAGCATGTCCTTGATGCGGCCGATGATGAACAGCTCGCCGTCGGAGATCACGCCGACGTCGCCGGTGCGCAGCCACGGCCCGCGCGGTGTGTCAGACGACGGGTCGACCAGCTCACCGCCGAAGGTCCGCTCGGACAACTCCGGGTTTTTCCAGTAGCCGGCGGCGACGTTGTCGCCGTGCACCCAGATCTCGCCGACCTTCCCGGCCGGGTTCTCCACGCAGGTCTGCGGGTCGACGACACGCACGGTGCAGGCCCGCGGTGTGCCATGGCTGACCAGCTCGGAACCGGGCACCTCGTCGCCGCAGCGCTGCGCGTGGCCGGCCGAGAGCTTCTCGTAGTCGAACCGGACCCGTGGCGCGGGCCGGCCGGGGTTGGACGTCGTCACGTACACCGTGGCCTCGGCCAGCCCGTACGCCGCCCGCACCGCCGTCTCGGACAGGTTGAACCGGGAGAACCGGTCCAGGAAACGTTTCACCGTCGGCGCGTGTACTCGTTCGGCGCCGTTGATAAAGCTGTGCACGTTACCCAGGTCGAGGCCGGCCATATCGTCGTCAGAGGTGCGCCGCGCCGTCAGCTCATAGGCGAAATTCGGCGCCGGAGTGACGGTAGCGGTGTGGCTGGCGACCAGACGCATCCACCGGGCGGGCTTCTGCAGGAAGGCCACCGGGTCCATCAGCACAGACTGCAGACCGAATCTGACCGGGATGAAGATGCCGAACATCAGACCCATGTCGTGATAGAACGGCAGCCACGACACCAGGGTGGAATCGCGGGGCGGAATTCCGCCCTGGGGTTCGAAGTAGTCGGCCATGATCTGCTCGAGGTTGACCATCATGTTGCGCTGTGTCACCGCCACGCCCGCTGGCGCGCGGGTCGACCCGGAGGTGTACTGCAGCAGGACCGTGGCGCTCGGCAGCCGGTCGGCGGGCGGCGCGGTCTGTGGTGAGTAAAAGTCGAGCGCGTCGATCTCGATCACCGTCGGTGTCGAGCCGGGTAAGCCGTTGACGCACGAGACGACGCCGTCGGCGACCGCCGATGTGGTCAACACCGCCACCGGGGCGCTGTCGGTCAGCGCCGTGACGACCCGCTCGTCGTGGACGCCGAGCATCGGCACCGAGAGCGGGACCACGACGAAACCGGCCCAGATGGCGCCGAGCACCCCGACCACGTAGACCAGGCCCTGCGGAGCGCAGATCGCCACCCGGTCACCCGGCGATCCGCACGACGCCAGCGCATCGGCGACCGCCTGCGCGCCCTGCTGCGCGCGCGCCCACGTCAACACCTTGGGATGTCCGGCCGGGTCGACCTGGTAGTCGACGAAGGTGAACAAGGGTGCATCCGGCTGCTGGCGGGCCCAGTCCGCCAGCCAACCCGACAACGACAATTCCATTCCTGACATAGGTGTTTCTCCCATTGCAGTGTTGACAGCAGGGCCCCGTGCAGGCGCCACGACGACGATGTCGGCCACTTCGCGGATCTCAGGCGCTTTGTCACGGCTCAGGTGAGCGCAGGGCTCCTGCGCTCACTCACCCCATAATGCACGAAGAACAGTTACCTCGTCGCTGTGGTCGGCAAACACCAGCAAGTCGCCGCGTGCAGTCTCAGCAAATCCGAAGCGGGTGTACAGCGAAGGCCATGGTTGACCGTGCCCGCCCGCGCGTTAGCGTGGGCAGTCGTGGCCGACAAAGTTTCCGTCAATCTCAGCGGTGCCGCGCAGACCATGCTGGCGACGTTGTATCTCAAGGCACTGGACAGCGATTTCGATCGCCCGGTTCTGGGCGACCGCTACGCGAAGCAGGTGGTCGACCGCCTCGATTACGACTTCCGGGACATGGGCATCACCGCTAAATGGGCGCCGCTGATTACCGTGCGCACCGCGCAGTACGACATCTGGGCGCGGCAATTCCTCGCCGTCAACCCGCATTGCACTGTGGTGCATCTGGGCTGCGGTTTGGACAGTAGGGCATTCCGGTTGAATCCGGGCCCGGGCGTGGAATGGTACGACGTCGATTACCCGGAAGTTATTGCGCTGCGTGCCAAAGTCTATCCGTCCCCACCCGGTTATCACCTGATCGCAGCGTCGGCGACCGACCCATCCTTATTCGACCGCTTTCGCGTCGACCGCCCTATTCTGCTGATCGCCGAAGGGATCAGCATGTACCTGACCGAAGGCGACGGCATCGCGCTGCTGCGCCGCGTCGTCGA
>NZ_JBYCLA010000396.1:0-4798 GCF_057473665.1 Mycobacterium sp. TH-M25 | reverse complement strand
AGCAGCCGGGCTACTGGTATCCACCACCTCCGTCCTGGGCGGCACCACCCCACCAGCACGCCGGCCCGCCCTACCCGCCGTATCCGCCGCCCGGTGCACCCGCACCGGGCCAGGCTGCCGACCCGCCCAGTGGAGGCCCGGGTCCGTCCAACCCGTCGACACACGGCTGACACGAACGGAGACTGCCATGGTGCAGCCGAATTCCCACACCGCGACCATGACCAAGCCGGTGTTCGACACCCCGCGCGCCGAGGCCGCGATCCGCGAATTGCTCTATGCCATTGGCGAAGATCCAGACCGGCACGGTCTGGTGGATACGCCGGCCCGAGTTGCCCGCAGTTTCCAAGAGATCTTCGCCGGTCTGTACACCGATCCGGATACCGTGCTGGACACCACCTTTGATGAGCAGCATGACGAGCTGGTCTTGATCAAAGAGATTCCGATGTACTCCACCTGCGAACATCACCTGGTGGCATTCCACGGTGTGGCACATGTCGGGTACATCCCCGGGCGCGACGGCCGGGTGACCGGGTTGTCGAAGATCGCCCGACTGGTCGACATGTACGCCAAGCGGCCGCAGGTACAGGAGCGTCTCACTGCCCAGATCGCTGATGCGCTGATGCGCAAACTCGATCCCCGCGGCGCCATCGTCGTGATCGAGGCCGAGCATCTCTGCATGTCCATGCGGGGAGTTCGTAAGCCGGGAACGGTCACCACGACGTCGGCAGTGCGCGGACAGTTCAAGTCCAACAGTGCATCTCGAGCCGAAGCGCTCGATCTGATCTTGCGCAAGTGAGCGTCACGCACGTCCAAGTCGTGGGAGTGGTGAACGTCACCGACGATTCGTTCTCCGATGGCGGGCGTTACCTCGCTGCCGATCGCGCGGTGCAGCAAGGGTTGGCGCTGGTTGCCGACGGGGCGACGATCATCGATGTCGGCGGCGAGTCGACGCGACCGGGCGCGCAGCGTGTCGATCCGCGGATCGAGACAGCCCGCGTCGTGCCCGTCGTCAAAGAGCTTGCTGCCCAGGGAATTACCGTCAGTATCGACACTATGCACGCCGGTGTGGCCCGGGCGGCCCTGGAAAGTGGCGCTGCAATGGTCAACGACGTCTCCGGCGGTCGTGCCGACGAGAACATGGCGGCGCTGCTAGTCGAGGCCGATGTGCCGTGGGTGCTGATGCACTGGCGCTCGGTGTCGGCCGAGAAGCCGCATCAAGTGCCGCCCTATCGCGACGTGGTTGCCGAAGTTCGCGCCGATTTGATGGCCTGCGTGGACAGTGCCGTTACCGCGGGGGTGAATCCAGCCAAGCTGATCATCGATCCCGGCTTGGGCTTCGCGAAGTCCGCCCACGACAACTGGGCGTTGTTGCACGCATTGCCCGAATTGGTGGCGTGCGGGTTTCCGGTGCTGGTCGGCGCATCACGCAAACGGTTTTTGGGTGACTTGCTGGCCGGTCCTGACGGCCAGGCTCGGCCACCGGAGGGCCGCGAGACGGCAACCGCGGTGGTGTCGGCTCTGGCCGCGTTGCATGGTGCGTGGGGGATTCGGGTACACGACGTCCGCGCGTCCGTCGATGCGGTGAAGGTCGTCGAGGCATGGACACAGGCTGGGGCGGTGGGGTCGGTTGGCTGATCGTATCGAGTTGCGCGGCTTGAAAGTTCGCGGCAACCATGGTGTATTCGACTACGAGCGCGCCGATGGTCAGGAGTTCGTCGTCGATGTCACTGTCTGGATCGATCTGCTGGACGCGGCGGCCAGCGACGATCTGGCAGATACCTACGACTACGGCGTTCTTGCGGAGCGGGTGGCCGCCATCGTCGCGGGTGAGGCCCGTAATTTGATCGAAACGGTCGCCGGCGAGATCGCCGAAGACGTCATGAGGGACCATCGCGTGCATGCAGTGGAGGTGACAGTGCACAAGCCGCAAGCTCCCATTGCGCAGACCTTCGACGACGTCGCCGTGGTGGCGCGCCGATCTCGCCGCGGCGGACGGGGGCAGGTGGTTCCAGCGTGACCCGCGTCGTGTTGTCGATCGGATCCAACATCGGTGACCGGCTGGCCCGGCTGCAGTCTGTGCTCGACCGGCTCGGCGACGCGGTGCAAGCGGTGTCCCCGGTGTATGAGACGTCGGCCTGGGGCGGGGTCGAGCAGGGCCCGTTTCTCAACGCGGTGCTGATCGCCGAGGACGCGACGCTCGACGGACAGGGCTGGCTGCGCCGTGCACAGGAGATGGAGCTCGCCGCGGATCGAGTGCGCGGGCAGAAATGGGGCCCCCGCACCCTCGACGTTGACCTCGTCTCATGTCACTTGACGTCGCTGGAGGGCGATAGCGAGCTGTTCTCTCTACAAGACGGGTTGACTCTGCCGCACCCGCTGGCCCACCTGCGCGCTTTCGTGTTGATTCCCTGGCTGGCCGTCGACCCGGGCGCGACGCTGACGGTGGCTGGCGGAAAGCAATCGGTTGCCAAGCTGATCGCCGAGCTGGATCCGACCGATCGTGCGGGTGTGCGGCACACCGAGCTTGTCCTAGAGCCGCGCACCGGCGCCTGATGGGCCCTACCCGCAGACGTGACCTGGCTGCTGCGGCGCTCGGCACCGCGGCCGCGAGCTATCCGCTGCTCACAGTGATCTACCGGTGGTTTCCGCCGATCACGGTGTGGACGGGTCTTTCGCTGATTGTGATCGGCGGTGTGGAGACGATGTGGGGGCGTCACATACGCGCCAAGATCGCCGACGGCGAGATCGGCGACGGGCCAGGCTGGCTGCACCCGCTGGCGGTAGCCCGCAGTCTGGTCATCGCCCAGGCGTCGGCCTGGGTGGGCGCGGCGGCGACGGGCTGGTGGGTAGGTGTGCTGGTGTATCTGCTGCCGCGCCGGTCGTGGCTCAGAGTCGCCGCTGAGGACACCGCCGGCACAGCCGTGGCAGCCATTAGCGCGCTGGCTCTGGTGGCTGCCGCACTGTGGTTGCAACATTGCTGCAAGTCGCCGGCAGACCCGACTGCGAATGGTGAGGGCGCCGAAAATTAGCCCGGCCCGGCGATCACCCGATTTTCACGATTAGTCCAGGTGAGAAACGCCGGAACGCGACGACACGCGGAGCGACTCAGGGCCGGTACAGTCGGGCCATGACCGATCTGTCCCGCGGCGCCCGGGTGCGGCGCGGCGGCCGCGGACCGGGTTGGGTGCTGTTGACGGTGTTGCTGGTTCTGGCCATCGGCGCTAGTTCCGCCCTCGTCTTCACCAACAAGGTAGAGCTTCTCAAGCTCGCGGTGATCCTCGCGCTGTGGGCAGCCGTCGTGGCTGCGTTCGTCTCGGTGATCTACCGTCGGCAGAGCGACATGAATCAAGCCCGGGCGCGGGATCTGAAGCTGGTTTACGACTTGCAGTTGGACCGGGAAATCTCGGCGCGCCGCGAGTACGAGCTCACCGTGGAATCTCAGCTACGTCGCGAGCTGGCCACCGAACTGCGCGCGCAAGCCAGCGACGAAGTCTCCGAGCTTCGGGCCGAGCTTGCCGCGCTGCGCACCAATTTGGAGATCCTGTTCGACGCTGAGCTCAGTCACCGCCCCGCGCTGGAAGGTGAACGCCGGGCCGTGCGCGGCTACAGCGAATGGGAGCGCGACAGCGAAAGTGCCCGCGAGCGCATCAACCGTGTGCAATCCGTCCGGGCCGAAGAGCCGTCTCGACGGCCTGACGACTCGATCATCGACGTGCATGAGGAACCGCTGGTGCCCACCCAGCCGCGGCAACCCAGCACGGAGAGCTACCAGCCGGATTACGCGCCGCAGCTGCACGAGGCGTACCCGCCGCGCCAGACCCGAGCGGGTGAAGCTACCGAGCCGGGTCGTGGTTCGCATCGGCGTTACAGCGACCAGGAAACCCCGGCTGCGCGCCACGAGCCGGTGCTGGACGCCAGCTGGACTCCGCCGCAGGCACCCGCACCGCCCCCAAATCCGGTTGAACGTCTGCAAGAGGCCCGAAGCTGGGCTCCGCCAGCGGGCCAGCCCGGTGGATGGCCCGCGCCGGGGCGCTCGCAGCGGGGAGCTGAACCCCCAACGACAGAAGCACAGTTCGCGCCGCCGGCCCCGGCCCCGCCGCCGGAGCCACTACAGCAGCCGCGGGTCACCTGGCCGCCGGCGGCTGAGGCGCCACGGCAGCCCGAGCAACCGGCAGGTTGGCAGCCGGCCGGCTCCGGGGGCCAGTCGCCCTCTACGGGAATATCCGGCAGCAACAGGAACGCCGGTCAGTTCCAGTTTCCGCCACCGACGCCATGGGCGTATGACGACGGGCCCTCCCGTGACCAGCCTGTCGCTCAGCCGCACCGCGAGCGGCGGGGGCGCCATTCCAGCGCCGACGCCGAGCCGACGCCGAGCAACAGCGAAGCGGGCGGCACCTGGGGCGAATCGGGTCGTCTCGCAGAATCGCGTCATTCCGCCGATTACTCCGAGACAGGCATCGCCGGTTCGGCACCGGCCCCGGCGATGTTCCCGCCGCCACCCCCTGCTCCACCACCCCCGTCGCCGACCCCGGACGGGGCCCCGGCCATGTCGCCGCCGCCACCGGCCAGTGCCCGTCATCGCAGCACAGACCCGCTGTCGGAGGCAGCGGAACCGCAATCCGGCGTTCAGTCGGTAGCGGATCTGCTGGCGCGGCTGCAAAGCTCCCCGTCCGAGGGCGGCGGTCGGCGCCGGCGCCGCGAGGACTGAGGCGAACACCACAGTATTTCGGCTGCACTGTCGCGGTACAGTCGTGGCGGCCGTCCGGTACCCGCAGCGCGGGACTGGAACGAATCAAAA
>NZ_JBYCLA010000395.1:0-3513 GCF_057473665.1 Mycobacterium sp. TH-M25 | reverse complement strand
AAGTGGATATCGGGCAGGCGAATCCACTTCCTCACACCTAACAGGCCGGTGAGAGCGGTTTCAGTGGCATCCAGACCGTGAGTGACCCACGCTGTTTGGACCGGGGGTCCGAAAGAAATGCTCATCGTCTCGCAGAATAACTCAGCATCTCCCGGGCCCGAAACTAGCAGCGGAATGTTGCCACTATCGGTGCGGGCAAGCCGGCAGGCAGTCGCTGAACACGTTCTAATTTCGAGTCGTCGCGCTGAAAGGGGCCGAATCGAGACCAGTGTGCGTCAGCATCCCGAATAGCAAACGCACCTGGGTGTCGAAAACCGTCTGCACGTCGCTGAGCGTGTCGGCGCCGTACTGCCCGAACACCTCGAGGCTGATGGCGCCCACCACTCCGGCCCAGATGGCGAAACACTTCGCGATGACGGAATCATCACCGGGGAAACCGAATTCGTGTCTTATCCGGTCAAAGTCCGAGCATATCGGTTGTGGCGCAGTGTGATTGGTCAGCTTGATGTCGCCGGTAGCGATGCCCGCCGCCACGGCATCGAATAGCGCTCCGATGACCCGTGTTCCGGGGCCGGCCGTTCGTTCGCCCGGGGCGTGATAACCGGGGACCGGGCTCCCGTACAGCAGCGCCCAGCTGGCCGGGTGGCTAACAGCCCAGCGGCGTGCGGCGCGCGCGATGGCAAGCACGTCCTCGTTCCATGCATCTGGCGCGGCAGCGCGCTCGCCGTCGACGACGTCGGCAAGTTCGGAATACGCGTCGATCAGCAACAGCGTCAGCAATTCGTCACGGCTGGACACGTACCGATAGACCGCTGAGGACACCATGCCGAGATCGCGGGCGACCGCACGCAGTGACAACCCGGCCGCGCCGTGATCGACCAGATGGCGCCGACTGATCTCGATGATCTGCGCTTCGATGCGCTCGCGCGAGTCGCGCCGCCTTGCCATCGGGCAAGTTTCGCATAAAAGCGATCGGTGCTCTTGCTTTTTGGGTGCGGCTGTGTCATCGTCGAGTCTTCAGAGAGCGGTGCTCTCTTTTCGTCGAGAGGGGACAACTCGTGCCCGTGCGATACGACAAACCCAACGGGATCGCCAAAGTCGCCAACACGCTGGTCCGATGGCTGGCCGAGGTCGGCATCAGCCTGGCGGGCAGCCGCGTTGTGCGCGTCCGCGGCCGCAAAACCGGCGAGGTTCGCAGCGTGGTGGTCAACCTGCTGACCGTCGCCGACGTCGACTACCTGGTTTCGCCGCGGGGTGACACCCAGTGGGCGCGCAACGTCCGGGCGGCCGCCTCGGTCGAGGTGGGGCCGCGCTGGCGTCGGCGTGGGGCGCGGGCAAGCGAGGTCGCCGATGCGGCCAAACCCGAGCTGTTGCGGCGCTACTTGGAGAGGTGGTACTGGGAGGTCAAAGGGCACATCGCGGGGCTGACACCCGATTCCAGCGACGATCAGATCGTGGCCGCGGCGCCGTCGATCCCGGTCTTCGCGCTGACGGCTCTCACGTTCTAGATTGCCGGACCGCCGGTTCCGACGTCCTGGCGAACCTGCTGGGTAATGGACTGCCACGACACCGCCGCCGGGAAGTTACCCCAGACGCTGTTGAAGATCCCGACGATTCTGGCCGGACCGGGACCGTTGGCGAGGTACACCGGCCCACCGGAGTCACCCTGCCGGCTGATTGCGCCTTGGCCCATCGTGAACCAGCCGTTGTTGACGGATTCGACGGTCCCGCAGCTCTCGCCGCTGCCGACGCCGAAATGGCAGACCGGTTCGCCAGGCGTGACGACCAGGCCCGGGTCGGATTGCAGCATGCGGCCATCGGGCATGACGTTGTTCACCGTGACCTCGGGCGTCAGCACGATCGATTCGTAGTCGGAGATTTCCTGGTCGGTGTTGACGAATGCGCCGTTGGGTGTGTTGTCCCGGGACGTGGCAACATTCCCGATGACCTTGTTGTCGCGGTCGAGCACCGGTCCGTCGCTGCGGCAGTGACCTGCGCTGAAAGCCACCCTCAACCTGGGGTCCACGTAGCCCAGAGTGCACAGATGCGAGCCCTGGTGGATCTCCATCCCGGGAAAGACGAGGACCGGATCGGCATGCGCCCGAACAGGGGAAACCGGCACCGCCACCGCGATGACCGTCGCGCCGAAAGCGCGGATTACCCGACCCCCCACCCGCCGACTCCGATCCGTACGGGCCGACGCCCCTCCGGCCGGCCACGACGCTAACCAGTCAATATTAGGTCAGCCGACCTCGCGGAGAGGCTGAGTTGAAAACGCGCTGACCGCACTTGCGGACGGCGCGCTCCCACGGACGATCAAGGAATGGTCAGCACCTGTCCCGGGTGGATCAGATCCGGGTTGGAGATGCCGCTGGCGTCGGCGATTATTTGGTATTTGTTGCCGTCGCCGTAGAACTGCTCGGCGATGGCCCACAATGTGTCACCGGATTCGACGGTGTAGGTGCGTGCGGCTGCGGGCTCAGGCTCCGCGTGAGCGGCTTCCTCGACCGCGTGCTCCTCCGCGACTGGCGGTGCGGCAGCCGCTGGCTCGGGCGGCGGCGGGGCGTCGGTTTCGGTCTTGGTCGACCACGCGGCGGCGTCGCCGGAGTAGAGCACCAGATTGCGGTCGTCCTGAAGAACGAGGCGGACGTTCTTCTTGCCCTTGGTGTCGGTGTGCCACACCGGGTTGTTCGCGGTGTAGAGCACAAAGTTGCCGTCACTCTGGACCTCCGCGCGGACCACGTCTTCTCCGTTGGTGCCCGACGCCCAGATCGCATGTCCACGCGATGCGAGGACCAGGTTTCCGTCGTCTTGCAACGTCAGGGTGTAAGCCCCGTTGCTCGAGGTAAGCGCTTCTCCTTTGACGAGCTTTTGCCCCTCGGTGAGAGTGTCTCCCACAGCAATTCCCTTCTCGTGGACACGGCAGGTGGATACCGGCCTCGCGGTCGAACTTACTGATCTTTGCTGAGCAGTGGGGGCTTTCGGCGCGCTGCGATGAAAACGCCGGATGAACAACGTCACTCTGCTGAGCGGATGGTCGGCGTCAGGATGCCGGCCGTGTCGATGCTTTGGACTGCGACGCCGACGGGGCCTGCCAGCCGGGCGGCCCGAAGACGTGACCGAGTCGATCGCGCAGACGCGTTGCCGAACGGAGATCTCGGGCAATAGCCAGGTATTCGTGAGTCTGCAGCTTCCATACGTTGAATGTGTCCACCTGCTTGGTCAGGCCGTAGTGCGGGCGGAACGTCTCTTGCCGGAAAGTGCCGAACAACCGGTCCCACACAATGAAAATGCCGCCGTAATTCTTGTCGAGGTACTCGGCATCCATCCCGTGGTGTACACGATGATGCGACGGTGTGTTGAAGACGAATTCGAAAGGCGCCCACATTCTGCGGATGCGCTCGGTGTGTACCCAGAACTGATAGATCAGGTTGACCGAGAAGCTGCAGAACACCAGCCACGGCGGAATGCCCAAGAGTGGCAACGGAATCCACATGAGTATTTCGCCGCTGT
>NZ_JBYCLA010000394.1:0-7053 GCF_057473665.1 Mycobacterium sp. TH-M25 | reverse complement strand
CATCCGATCCACAGCAGTAAGGGCGGCACGTGAGCTACGACTGGACCGATAACCGCAAAAACCTGATGCTCTTCTCCGGCCGCGCACATCCTGAGCTGGCCGAACAGGTCGCCAAGGAACTCGATACCCACGTGACCGCGCAGACGGCCCGCGAGTTCGCCAACGGCGAGATCTTCGTCCGCTTCAACGAGTCGGTGCGCGGGTGTGACGCGTTCGTGCTGCAGTCGGCGCCGGCGCCGGTGAACGACTGGCTGATGGAATCGCTGATCATGATCGATGCGCTCAAACGAGGCAGCGCCAAGCGGATCACTGCGGTCTTGCCGTTCTATCCGTATGCACGCCAGGACAAGAAGCACCGCGGCCGCGAACCGATCTCGGCGCGACTGGTCGCCGACCTGCTCAAGACCGCCGGTGCCGACCGGATCGTGACCGTAGACCTGCACACCGACCAGATCCAGGGATTCTTCGACGGGCCGGTCGACCATATGCGCGGGCAGAACCTGCTCACCGGCTACATCGGGGACAACTACCCGGACGGCAATATGGTCGTGGTCTCACCCGACTCCGGGCGGGTGCGCATCGCCGAGAAGTGGGCCGACGCGCTGGGTGGGGTGCCGCTGGCGTTCATCCACAAGACCCGTGATCCGCGGGTGCCCAACCAGGTGGTGTCCAACCGCGTGGTGGGTGAGGTCGCCGGGAAAACCTGCGTGCTGATCGACGACATGATCGACACCGGTGGCACCATCGCCGGCGCGGTGAAGCTGCTGCACGACGACGGCGCCAAGGACGTGATCATCGCGGCCACGCACGGGGTGCTGTCACACCCGGCGGCCGAACGGCTGGCGGCGTGCGGCGCCCGCGAGGTGATCGTCACCAACACCCTGCCGATCGGCGAGGAGAAGCGCTTCCCGCAATTGACCGTCCTGTCCATCGCCCCGCTGCTGGCCAGCACCATCCGCGCGGTATTCGAAAACGGTTCGGTCACAGGGCTGTTCGACGGGGACGCTTAGATGGCCGAGCATCCCCTCCTGATCGATCGGCCGTTTGTCCTCACGCCGAAAGGTACTCGACTGGCCCGCCCGGTCGACACGGTCCGCGAAATCCTGTGAGACACCGGGTACAGATCGCCGCGACACTGGCGGCCCTGGCCGTTTCCGTTATCGGATGCGGGCCGAAAAATCCTGACTACCAGTCGATTTGGTCAACGACACCGACGACCACCAGCGCAGTGCCCAACGACAGGCCAGTGCCCTTTTCGCAGTACCTGGAAAGCAACGGAGTGTCCGGTTCGCCGATCGCGCCCGATCAGGTGCCCGACTTGACCGTGTCGATACCGATCCCCGCAGGCTGGCAGAAAATCAACCGGGCCAACATCCCGCAGACCACGGAGTTGATCGCCAAAGCCGACAATTTTCCCAATGCCATGCTGATCGTGTTCAAAATGGGCGGCGCTTTCGACGCCAGAGAATTGGTCAAGCACGGCAACGACGATGCCCGGCTCGTCCAGAACTTCAAGCAGCTGGAGTCGTCCGATGCCGACTTTCACGGCTTCCCGTCGTCGATGATCGAGGGCAGCTACAACCTCGGCAACCAGCGGCTGCACACCATCAACCGGATCGTGATCGCACACGGCCCCGGTGAAGACCCGGACAGGTATCTGATCCAGCTCGCGGTCACCAGCCTGGCCGACAAGGCGGTCGCCGACGCCGTCGACATCGAGACCATCATCCGCGGCTTCACCGTCGCGGCCAAATAACGCGCCCGCGTTAGTGTGAGTGCCATGACGTCGTGGACCGCCGCAGACCTGCCCTCTTTCGCCGGACGCACCGCCATCGTCACCGGAGCCAATAGCGGACTGGGCGCGGTGACCGCCCGCGAACTGGCCCGGGCCGGTGCGCAGGTGATCCTGGCCGTCCGCAACCCGGGCCGGGGTGCGGCCGCCGCCCGGGAGATGACCGGCGACGTCGAAGTGCGCCAACTCGACCTGCAGGACCTGGCGTCGGTACGGCAATTCGCCGGCGGGGTCTCTGAAGTCGACATCCTGGTGAACAACGCCGGCATCATGGCCATCCCACACGCCGTCACCGCCGACGGGTTCGAGAGCCAGATCGGCACCAACCACCTCGGCCACTTCGCGCTGACCAACCTGCTGTTGCCGAAGATCACCGACCGGGTCGTAACGGTGTCCTCGCTGATGCACTACATGGGTTACATCAGCCTGCGGGACCTGAACTGGACGGCGCGGCCCTACTCGGCGTGGATAGCCTACGGCCAGTCAAAACTCGCCAACCTGCTGTTCACCACCGAGCTGCAGCGGCGACTGCACGCGGCCGGCTCATCGGTGCGGGCAGTCGCCGCCCACCCCGGGTACTCGCGCACCAACCTGCAGGGGCACTCCGGCCACCGGCTCGGTGACGCACTGATGTCGATCGGCAACCGGTTGGCCGCCGACGCCGACTTCGGCGCCCGCCAGACGCTCTACGCCGTATCCCAGGACGTGCCGGGTAACAGCTTCATCGGACCGGCGTTCGGCATGTTCGGGCGCAGCAAGCCGGTGGGCCGCAGCCCGCTGGCCAAACGCGACACGACGGCCGCGACGTTGTGGGAGCTGTCCGAGCAGCTGACGAACACCAAATTTCCGCTCTGAACCGCTGATGCGCTAGCCTGACCTGGCGTCACGGCGAGGGTGGCTTGTGCAAGCCGCCGTTATCGACGGGGACCGACTCACAGTCGCGATCCTGGCCGTGCCCCGGAATCTCACACAGGAGCGACATCATGGCCAGAGCCGCAAACAAAATCGCCGCCTCGGTACGGGCCGAAACCGGCAAGGGCGCCTCCCGGCGGGCACGGCGCCAGGGCAGGATCCCGGCGGTGCTCTACGGCCACGGTGCCGACCCGCAGCACCTGGAACTGCCCGGAAAAGAATTCGCCGCGGTTCTGCGCCACTCTGGCACCAACGCGGTTCTGACCCTCGACATCGAGGGCACCGAACAGTTCGCCCTGACCAAAGCGCTCGACATCCACCCGATCCGGCGCAGCATCACCCACGCCGACCTGCTGGTGGTCCGTCGCGGCGAGAAGGTCACGGTCGAGGTCGCCGTCGAGATCGTCGGCGAGGCGGTGCCCGGCACCCTGGTCACCCAGGAGACCAACACCATCGAGATCGAAGCCGACGCCATGGCGATACCGCAGTCGGTGACTGTGTCGGTTGAGGGCGTCGAACCGGGCACCCAGTTCACCGCGGGACAGATCGATTTGCCGCCGGGCGTGAGCCTGATCGCCGACCCCGAACTGCTGGTGGTCAACGTGGTCAACGCGCCGACCGCCGAGGAGTTGGAGAGCGAAGGCGGCGGCGACGCCGGCGAGCAGCCGGCCGGCGGGGCTGCCGAAGATGAGGGCGAGGCGGCCGAAGCCGGGTCCGGCTCCGAATAGTTCGTGGCGCAACCACGATTGGTGGTCGGCTTGGGCAATCCCGGGCCGAGCTACGCGCAGACGCGGCACAATCTGGGCTTCATGGTGGCCGACCGGCTCGCCGTCCGACTTGGCTCGAACTTCAAGGTGCACAAGCGCTCCGGCGCCGAGGTGGCCACCGGCCGGCTCGGCGGCCATTCGATCGTGCTGGCCAAGCCGCGGTGCTATATGAACGAGTCCGGGCGCCACGTGGGTCCGCTGGCCAAGTTCTACTCGGTGCCGGCCGCTGACGTCGTGATCATCCACGACGAACTCGACATCGAATTCGGCCAGATCCGGCTGAAGCTCGGTGGCGGCGAAGGCGGCCACAACGGGCTGCGCTCGGTGGCAAACGCGCTCGGCACCAGAGACTTTCAGCGGGTGCGGATCGGCATCGGGCGCCCGCCCGGACGCAAAGACCCGGCGGCGTTCGTGCTGGAAACCTTCACCGCCACCGAGCGTCCGCAGGTGCCGACGATCTGCGAGCAGGCGGCCGACGCGACCGAGTTACTGATCGAACTCGGCCTCGAGCCGGCACAGAACCGGGTGCACGCCTGGTAGCCGCTCCAGGCTAGGTGAGGGCGGCTGGTTGAGGGCTAGGTGACCAGGGTCACCGAGTTGGCCCGGCGCAGCTTGCCCGACGACGTCTTCGGAATGGTGCCGGGGCCGAGGACGACCACGTTTCGCGGCCGAACGTCGACCTCGGTGACGACCTCGTGGGCCACCTGGTGCTCGATGCGGCGCACCTCGACAGGGTCCTGGTAGGCATTGGATTCCACCGCGACGGCGAAAGTTTCGCGCGAATGCCCCGCGTCCAGCCGGACCGCCACGGCGCAGCCGATGCGCACACCCTCGACACGGCCGGCGGCCCGCTCGATGTCGGTCGGGTAGATGTTGCGCCCGGCCATGATGATGACGTCCTTCACGCGGCCGCACACCACGATGTGACCGTTCTCCATCAGATAGCCCAGGTCGCCGGTGTCATACCAGCCGTGCTCGTCCTGGGCGGGCAGGAATCCGCCCATGGTGAGGTAGCCCGGCGTCACACATTCGCCGCGCAACTCGATGACGCCGACGCCACGAGGGGGCATCACCTCGCCGTTCTCGTCGACGATGCGGGCCTCAAGATCCTTGAGCAGCGGACCCAGCGATGCCAGCCGCCGGGTGTTGCCCTTGCTGGAAGGCACCGCGCGGCGCAGTGCAGCCAGCAGGTCGGCGTCGACCTCGTCGACCACCAGACCCGCGTTGCACTCGGAAAACGACACCGCGAGCGTCGTCTCCGCCATGCCGTAGGCGGGCAGGATCGCCGACGGCTTCAGCCCGAATGGCTTACCGGCGTCCAGCAGATCCTCGACATCGGCGGGGTCGACCGGCTCGGCGCCCGACAGCGCGAACCGCAGCGTCGACAGGTCGTACTGGCCGGGCTCGGCCTGCTTGCGCAGCCGCTTGGCGAATAGCGCGTAGGCGAAGTTGGGCGCCGCGGTCATGGTGCCCTGGTATTTGTCGATGAGCTTGGCCCACAACAGCGTGTCACGCAGGAAGTCCATCGGCGTCACCTTGACCAACTCGGCGCCGAAGTACATCGGGATGGTCAAGAAGCCCACCATGCCCATGTCGTGGAAGCAGGGCAGCCAGCTGACCATGACGTCGTTGTCGACGTCGTACTGGGCGCCGATGAACATGGCCTCGGCGTTGGAGTAGATGTTGCGATGGGTGATCTGGACCGCCTTGGGCGATCCGGTCGAACCCGACGTCAGCTGCATCAGCGCCAGGTCGTCTTCACTGGTCTCGACCGGGTCGATCGGCTCACACTCGAGCAGGTCGCCGACCGTGAGCACCTTGATGCCCTTTTCCTCCAGCACCGGGATGGCGACCAGGAACGGCTCGGCGACGATGACCGCGCTGGCCTCGATCATCGCGATCACGTTCATGGTGTCCTCGGCCCACACGGCGAGGTCGGTGCGCGGGGTGGGTTGGTGCAGCATCGTCAGGCTGGCGCCGCGCATCCACAGGGCCTGCGCGGTCGGGGCGATCTCGACCGGGAATCCGGCCAGCACGCCGACGGCGTCACCGTGTCCGATACCGGCCGCGGCCAGTCCGCCGGCGATGCGGCGCGCCCGTTCGTGCACCTCGAGCCAGGTGTGCCGGACCGGCTCATACGGCTCGCCGGTGACCATGCCCCGAGCGCTCCGGTGAGCGTTGCGGAACATGTTGTCGGTAAACCTGCTCACGATTGCCTCCTCGGTTCCGGCGCCATCGTCCAGCCCTTAATGTTGCTCCTGCTCAAGCACACATTGGGATAGCCGCGCGCCCACAATTGGGCAGCGATTTCATCTCGAATCGGTGGTGACCCCGCCACCGCCGGCAGCGTCGCAACGCCAGCCTTGACACGCCCGCCGAGGGAGACGGCGGGCGAAGAAGAAAGGCTCGTTGCTCGACCGGAAATCATCACCGTCCGACATCTTAAACTCCTCTTAAAGAACTGCCAAACTGTATGACGAATTCGGCGCTCCGTCAGCGCCCGGCTTCACCCAGGGGTCGGCGTCGGAACCACGCGGGCACCGTGCACGGGACCGCTGGCGACCCGCACAGTCCGACAGACACCGGCGCCGGAGAGTTCGGTGCCCACATCGACGGCCGAGGACTCCGACCCGCACAAAAATGCGCACGTCGGTCCCGATCCCGAGACCAGGCCCGCCAGCGCACCGGCCTCGACACCGGCCCGCAGCACCCGCCGCAGCGGCGAACTCAGGCTCAGGGCGGCCGGTTGCAGTTCGTTGCCCAGCAGCGGCGCCAACTGTTCCGGGTCGCCGGCCGCCAAGGCAGCCAGCACCGGGCCGGCCTCGTCGAGGCGCGGCGGCTTACCGACTGACCCCTTGCTACGCAATCTATCCAGCTCGCGGAACACCTTCGGGGTGGACAACCCGCCGTTGGCGAAGGCTAAAACCCAGTGAAAACTGTTGCGGGTCAGCACTGTTGCAAGTTCCTCACCGCGACCGGTGCCCAGCGCGGTACCGCCATGCAAGGCGAACGGCACATCGCTGCCCAGTTTCGCGGCCAGGGTGTGCAGGTCGCGACGGTGCACGCCGAGCTCCCACAGCGCGTTGAGCGCGACCAGCACCCCGGCGGCGTCCGCACTGCCGCCCGCCATTCCACCGGCCACCGGAATGCTCTTGTCGATCACGATCGACACATCGGGCGCGCGGCCGACATGCTCGGCCATCAGTTCGGCCGCCTGCCAGGCCAGATTGCGCTCGTCGAGGGGAAGCTGGCCGCTGCCTTCGCCGATAATCTCCAGTGAGAGCACGTCAGCGTCGCGGACGGTGATCTCGTCGACCAGCGAGACGGCGTGGAACACCGTCGTCAGCTTGTGATAGCCGCTCTCCTGCAGATCGCCGACGGCCAGGTAAAGGTTGACTTTTCCGGGTGCGCGAACTGTCACCGAGCCAGTGGGAAGCCACTGAGCTACGGTGCTCGGATCCGTCGGCACCGAACGAGACTATCGCCCGCCGTTCAACCCGCTGACGCGTGTCGCTGAGCTTGACCTCGAGGGCCCGCGCCGCCGACCTCGCCTGAACGTTGGTAGAGCCGGACGAACTCCTC
>NZ_JBYCLA010000393.1:0-1835 GCF_057473665.1 Mycobacterium sp. TH-M25 | reverse complement strand
AAACGCTTGGCGCAGGCATCGATACGTTGGTGCCGATCGGACCACGGGTGACTACTGCAGACGCCCTTCGCTATAAGAGAACCGGCATGCAGGATCGCTTTCGACCGCATCGCATTCCGCGGCAGCCGCCCGTCCGCGCGGCGCCGTGTTCGTGCCACCGCACCACAGCCGCGTCGTAACGGCCATTGACGACTTGCTCAGCTTCGCGCAGCGAAGCGACATCCCCGTACTGCCTCAGATCGCTTTGACACACCCGCAATTCGAGACGATCCACCCCTTCACCGACGGGAATGGTCGGACCGGCCGGGCACTGATCCAGGCGATGTTGCGGCACAAGGGATTGACGCGAAACGTCACGCACTCGATGCCTTTGCCGAGCGCGCACGAAACGGCGCTGGCCAAACTCGTGCTGGTCGGCGACGTTCGCCGCGTCGACATCCGCAAACGACCAAACCCGCTCTGAACACCAGTTCAAGCGGGTTTCTCCTGGTGGAGCTAAGGGGATTCGAACCCCTGAACCCCACACTGCCAGGAGCGGGCGGAATGCGTGACCAGGCAACCGTCCCGGTATCGGCTGGGCTACTGACCCATACAGGCTCCTACTTCGCTGCGCTGACCGCCTACCGCGAGGGCGACCCGCCCCGATCGTCCGCCGCGTGGCAGGGGCCTCTGTCACGGCGGTGTTCAACGGGCGTGAACTGGTTGGTGAATTGCACGCCGTGGGGCAGATCGCCGAACTCGACTTTCGCAAACGACGGCCGCCGTTCGTGTTCCGACCCATTACGGACCCAGCAGCGCCAGCGGGACCACGCCGATGCCGTCGGGGCGACGGTAGGCGTTGGGCGCGGTGTTGATGACGATCGCGTCGAGCAGATCGCCGCGGAGGTGGTCGGCAAGCCAGCGCAAGTGCGCGGTGTCTCGATCTTCGACGGTTGCGGCAAGTTTCACCTCGACAGCGAGCACTTTGCCGTCGTCACGCACCACCACCAGATCTATTTCGTGGTCGCCGTTGCGCGTCCGGAGGTGACCGATAGTGGCCTCGGCGGCCTGCGCAGCAACCCGAACGCAAAGTGTGGCCAAGGATTCGAAGAGATGCCCGAGCATGCCACCAGCCTGCGGCCCGATCGGCCTGCCTTCACCGCTGAGGAGCGAATCCACCGACAAGCCGAGTAGACGCGCCGCCAACGCGGGATCGGCCAAGTGATGCTTCGGCGATTGAGCCAAGCGCGCCAACGGGTTTGCCGTGGGACCCCAAGCGGGCACCGGGTCAAGCAGCCATAGCTGAGCGAGCACATCTCGGTAGGCGATGGTCGTTGAACGCGCCGGCTTGTCACTGACACCGGCGGTGGCCGCGTCGAGCACTGCGGTGTAACTGGTCGTCGTGGAGGTGGCCGCCGCGTAGGCACGCAACCACCCCAACATGGCATCAGGCTTACGAACAGCGAGCCCCTGTTCGGGCACGTCTCGATCAACGGCATTACGCAGGTACGAATCAAGCTGAAACTTCAATGCCCGCGCACCGAGAGAGCGCATACCCGGAAAACCAGACGCCACGATCTCATGCGTGTAGTCGGCCAACCGGACCTCCGACACCCCGCCGAGCGGAAGCCTTCTCCCACTGAGCAATTCGCCAAGACTGACCGTCGGTGACGCGATCCCGCGCTCCGACAAGGTCATGGGACGCATCCGCAGCCGCCCAATACGCCCCGCGCCGGAGTGTGCCGTCGCGCCGTGGCGAGGTGAAGCACTCCCGGCGAGCAGAAACTGGCCACCAGTCGGATCGTCATCGACAGCACGCCGCACGACATCCCACACTTCGGGAACCTTCTGCCACT
>NZ_JBYCLA010000392.1:0-2439 GCF_057473665.1 Mycobacterium sp. TH-M25 | reverse complement strand
CGGGTCGTGCACACCGTCGGGCGCCGCGTCGATCAGCGCCAGCCGCAACGCCTGCGCGAACGGTGTCGTGGGCCGCGGCCCGACCCTTTCGTACAGGTCGGGCAGGGCTTGCGCCATCACCCGTCGATCGGCGAGCGCATACCCGGCGCCGGACGGGGCCTGGGTCCAGTCGGCGTTGACTCCGAAGCTACCGTCGGGGAGCCGGCTGACATCGCAGGCGTGCATGAAGAGCTGATGGTGCCCGGGCACCTCGATCCCGTCGGCGGCGCGCACATAGCCGGGATGGGCGAACAACAATTCCGGGGGCAGCACGCCTTCGGTGAGCGAACGTCGATTGCCGTACAAATCGGCCAGGACGGCATTGAGAACCCGGGAGCGCTGCACCAGCCCGGTCTCGAGCAGGTCCCAGTCGGGCCCCGAGACCACCAGTGGCAGCGGGTCCAGACGCCACGGTCGCGGCTCACCGTGCCCGCCGGCGGGGTCGACGAGGGTGTAGGTGATGTCGTCGTTGTCGACGAGTTGGCGTACCGCCGAGCAGAGCCGACGCAGGCCGGCTTTCCCGCGGTCACCGACCGCGTCCGCGAGGTCGGCCCATGCCGGGCGAACACCGCCGGTCTCGTCGAGGAACTCGTCGTAGCCGATGAGCGGCCCTTGAAGGGACGGTGGGCGCACGTCGAACAGCGCGTCCTGGGCACGGGCGCTGCGATACCCGGCCAGCAGTCGGTCGACGTCGGTGCGGTCATGCGACGCTGCCGGGTCGCGTGGGCGGACTGCCATTTCTGCCGAAGCCATCATCGCAGGACGGTACGCACGCGCCGCGGATCGAGGATGCCCGGCGCGCCGACGCTTGTGGAATTTCGCATCTGCACCTCTCCAATGGCGGAAGGCTCGAGCTCCAACGCCACTGTGATGGTCATAGTCGGAAATCACATCACACCGGCAACCGGGTCGCAGCGCAGCCAAGTCCGGATTTCGGTGTGGTGTCGGCGGAGTGGCGTAACCGGGTTTGACTGTTGCGCTTTCCTAGGATCGCTCGGGTGAATGATCGTTACGGTTCGGATGTTCTGGCACGTGACCCGCACAACGCACGCAATCCCCGGTCCACCGACATGACCATTGAACTGGGCATGGTCGTGGAAGACGCGCAAACCGGTTATGTCGGCGCGGTGGTCGGTGTCGAGTACGGCCGGATGCAGCTCGAGGACCGCCACGGCCGCCGCAAGCCGTTTCCGGTCGGCCCGGGATACCTGGTCGACGGCAAACCGGTGATTCTGATCGCGCCTCGGGCTGCGCCGCCCAAGGCCACCGCCCGGACGGCGTCGGGATCGGTGGCGGTGACCGGCGCGCGGGCCCGCGTTGCCCGCACCGGCCGCATCTACGTAGAGGGCCGCCACGACGCCGAACTGGTCGAGCAGGTGTGGGGTGACGACCTACGGGTCGAGGGCGTGGTGGTCGAATACCTCGGCGGCGTCGACGATCTCGTCGGCATCGTCGAGCAGTTCCGGCCCGGACCGCAACGACGGCTGGGCGTGCTGGTCGACCACCTGGTGGCCGGCTCGAAGGAGTCGCGGCTGGCCGACGCGGTGCAGCGCAGCCCGGCCGGCGCACATACGCTGGTCGTCGGTCACCCGTTCGTCGACATCTGGCAGGCCGTCAAACCGGCCCGGCTCGGACTGTCGGCGTGGCCGGTGATTCCCCGCGGAACAGAATGGAAACACGGCATCTGCGAAGTCCTGGGCTGGCCGCACGCCGACCAGGCCGACATCGCCGCCGCGTGGCGCCGCATCCGCGGGAAGGTCCGCGACTGGACCGACCTCGACGCCGCGCTGATCGGCCGGGTGGAAGAGCTGATCGACTTCGTCACCCAGCCGTGACAGCCCCGACCGTGGGGCACCGACAATTCGGGAGTTGAGATGCTGCGGGCCGAGTGCTACTCGTTCATGATTGGTTCGTCGCTGTTCGCGATCGGCACCGTGCCGGGGTCGACGACGCACGACGGTATGGCGGCCGGCAACGTGTCGTGCTTCGCGGGTTCTTGGTTCTTCACCGGCGCCGCGCTGCTTCAGCTGTTGTTGAGCACACCGTCGACGCATCGGTCGTGGGAGTTGTCCGCGATACGAGCTGAATGGTACGCGGCGACGGTCGAGCTGTTTGGCACGGTGAATTTCAACCTCAGCACCGGCGCGGTGCTCTGGGCGCACCGCGTAGCGGCCCGCCGGCACTTTGTGTGGTGGCCTGATGTGGCGGGTTCGGTGGCTTTTGTCCTCAGTGGGGCACTGGCGATTGCGGCGACAATACTCACTGCCCGGCTCGTCCGAGTCAGATCACGGTCATGGCTGGCCGCTTGGGCCGGCATGTCGGGGGCGATAGCCTTCGGCGCCTCGGCGGTCGGCGCCTTCGTGACGGAGGCAGGAAACGCGTGGAACGTGCAACTAGCCC
>NZ_JBYCLA010000391.1:0-5903 GCF_057473665.1 Mycobacterium sp. TH-M25 | reverse complement strand
AAGCTCCCAGGAAGACCAGCGATGCCAGCGGCAGCGCCAACGGCACGGCCATCACCGCCAGCCCGGTGCCGATGCCCATCGCGTCGACCAGGGCGACCAGGAACGTTGCCCGCACGTAGCCGGTCAGTGCGCGGAATCCCGCGCCACCCGCCGCCCGAACCCGCTCCCGATGGTCGACGGGGAACAGCTTGGTCAGGTAGCTCCAGATGTTGCGGCCACCGTAGAGAAAGAAGATCAGCGTGAACAGCACCAGTAGGGCGGCGGTGATGATTTCGGTGATGACGGTGGCGGTCGACAGGGCGCCGCTGGTCAGTTTCTCCTGATTGTGTTGCAGTGCCTGGATCGCCGAGTTACCGGCGTGGTCGATCTGCTGTCGGCTCAGATGTAGTGGTCCTTCGATCAGCCACGTTTTGGTGGTGTCGATGCTGCGGGTGACCTCGTTGACCAAATCCGGCAGCCCGACGATGAATTGGCTGACAACGAAGGTCAAGATTCCGCCCAGGATGGCGAAGCCCGCCAAAATCACCAATGCGACAGCGCCGCCACGGGGCGCCCCGCGGCGGTCCAGCCAGTCAACGATGGGAACCAGAAGCGCGCTGAGCATCAGCGCGAGCAGTAGTGGGACGACGATGACGTCGAGTCGCTTGTCGATCCGCAGCAGCGCCACGACCGCGACCAAAATCACCAGCAGCCGCCCAGCCCAGGCTGCGGTCTTGCGGACGAGCGGTTCTACCGAGTCGGCGTAGTCGGTCGAACCCTGCGGCGGCATACCGGTCAGCCTAGGTGCGATCGCAAGCGCGGCGCAGCCGGGCGCAGCGGGTCGGACCCATCGCCTCAGTGCGATCGCAAGCGCGGCGCAGCCGAGCGCAGCGGGTTACTTGAAGGCGCTGACGCCGCCTGGAACGGCGGACGCGCCACCGGGCACCGCGTTCTGAGCGCCCGAGGCCGCCTGAGCCGCGCCACCGGTTGCCGGCGGGCCACTCAGCGCGAACTGCGGAAATCCGAGCACCTGCGGAAGGCTGATCGGCGGCGTCTGGCATCTGCTCGCCAGGCCCGCCAGCGGCTGTGCGATCGTCTGAAGATCACTGGCAGCCTTGGGGTTCGCAGTGAGATACGTCCGTAGCGAGTCGGCCGCCTGCGGGCCGGGCGGCTGCAGCAGGGCGCTCGTCATCGCCTGGTCGGTCGCCGGGTGCCCGTGGAGGTAGTCGCCGGCGGACCTGGCCACGTTGCTGATCGTGCGCGCCATTTCACTGGCGGTGCACGGGTCCGACGCGCTGACCGCCGAGGGTGCGGAAAACAGCACCGCTGCCATGGCGCCACCTATCCCGGTTGCCGTCATTGCGGCCAGCAGTCGACGGCGTACCGTCCCAGCACTCCCCGTCGTCCCAGCACTCCCCATCAGGGATCTCCTTCACAGCTTCTTGCGACCTAAGGGGCCGATGACCCCGCAGGTCATCCTGCCATCGAATCCGTCGCCGTCGCCAACTCCGCGGACAGGGTTCTCGTCACACCTGTGCGAAACCTGTATGGGAATCGGCCGTCGTTGCGGAGTCGTTGCAGCTCAGCGACTCGGAAGCCGCCTGCGCCCCGGGGTCGCTGCGGTAGGCTCGCAAACACGCAAAACTTCGCGTCGATCGCAAGCTCGGCGCGGGGCACAGGATGCGGGGAGAGAAGAAATCCAGCACTTCATGATGCGCGTGAGCAGCAGCCTGCGCAGGTTTCGCTGGCTGGTCTTCACAGGCTGGTTGCTGGCGCTGATCCCCGCCCTCTATCTGGTGCTGACCCAGTCGGGCCACCTCACCGGTGGCGGCTTCGAGGTACCGGGATCCCAGTCGCTGCGGGTGCACGACGCGCTGGAGGCGCACTACCCCGACCAGGGCACGTCACCGCTGGCGCTGGTCGCGGCCCCGCGCGCGGACGCCAGCTACGCGGACATGACCGCCGCTGCCGAGTTCCTGCAGCAGGTCGCCAAGCAGCAGCCCGACGTCGTGGTGGTACCCAATGCCGCTCAGCCGTCACCGCAACCCGACCGGCCCTACGTGGTGTCGCTGCGACTGGACGGTGCCACCAACAACAGCGCCAGCGATGCCGCCAAGAAGTTGCGGGTCAAGGTCGGAGTCCAGGGCGAACGGCCCGGTCAGATGCAGAACGGCCGCGTCCGGCTCTACGTGATCGGCCAAGGCGCGCTCAGCACCGCCGCGGCGGCCAACACCAAACACGACATCGCCAAAGCCGAACAGTGGAACCTGCCGATCATCCTGATCGTGTTGCTGGCGGTGTTCGGGTCGCTGGCGGCCGCCGCGATCCCGCTGGCGCTGGGCATCGTGACGGTCGTCATCACGATGGGCCTGGTGTATCTGCTGTCGGCCTACACAGTGATGTCGGTGTTCGTGACGTCGACGGTGTCGATGTTCGGTATCGCACTGGCCGTCGACTACTCGCTGTTCATCCTGATGCGCTTTCGCGAGGAGTTGCGCGCCGGACGCCAACCGCAGGAGGCGATCGACGCGGCGATGGCGACGTCGGGCCTGGCCGTCGCCCTGTCCGGGATGACCGTCGTGGCATCCCTGACGGGCATCTACCTGATCAACACCCCGGCGTTGACGTCGATGGCCACCGGCGCGATTCTGGCGGTGGCGGTGGCCATGCTGACGTCGACGACCATGACGCCGGCGGTGCTGACGACGTTCGGCCGGTCGGCCGCCAAACGCTCGGCGGCACTGCACTGGTCGCGCCGGCCCGAGACCACCCAGTCGCGGTTTTGGTCGCATTGGATCGGCGGGGTGATGCACCGGCCATGGGCCTCGGCGGCGGCCGCGTCGGCGGTGCTGCTGGCGATGGCGGTGCCGGCAATGTCGATGGTGTTGGGTAACAGCCTGCTTCGCCAATTCAACTCCTCCCACGAGATCCGCGCCGGGGTGTCGGCGGCCTCGGAGGCGCTGGGCCCCGGTGCGCTGGGCCCGGTGCAGGTGCTGGTGACTTTCCCCGATGGCGACGCATCGTCGGCCACCCACACTCAGACTCTGGCCGCGGTCCGCGACACGATCGCCACGTCGCCCGACATCGTCTCGGTGGCCCCGCCGGTGTTCGCCGACAACAACAGCAGCGCCATGCTGTCCGCGATGCTGTCGGTGGACCCCGAAGACCTCCGCGCCCGCCACACCGTCTCCTGGATGCGCGAGCACCTACCGGCGGCCGCCACCGCTTCGGCGCAGATCAGCGTCGGCGGGCCGACCGCGCTGATCAAGGACTTCGACGACGAGGTCTCCAGGACCCAATGGCTGGTGCTGGTCTTCGTCGCGGCGATCGCGTTCGTGATGCTGCTGCTGTCGATCCAGTCGGTGTTCCTGGCGCTCAAGGGCGTGGTGATGACGGTGCTGTCGGTGGCGGCGGCCTACGGCAGCCTGGTGGTGGTCTTCCAGTGGGGTTGGCTGGAAAAGCTCGGGTTCGCACCGATCACCTCGATCGACAGCACGGTTCCACCACTGGTGCTGGCGATGACGTTCGGGTTGTCGATGGACTACGAGATCTTCCTGCTGACCCGCATCCGGGAACGCTTCCTGCAGACCGGCAACACCCACGACGCGGTGGCCTACGGCGTGAGCACCAGTGCGCGGACCATCACCAGCGCTGCGTTGATCATGATCGCGGTGTTCATCGGCTTCGCCTTCGCCGGTATGCCACTGGTGGCCGAGATCGGGGTGGCCTGCGCGGTGGCAATCGCGGTCGACGCCACCGTGGTGCGATTGGTGATGGTGCCCGCGCTGATGGCGGTGTTCGCCGAGTGGAACTGGTGGCTACCGGCCTGGCTGGAGCGCATCCTGCCGTCTGTTGACTTCGAAAAGCCCTTGCCTGCGGTTGATCTCGGTGACGTACTGATGATCCCGGACAACATCTCGGCGCCGGTGGTGCCCAGTGCGGATCTGCGAATCGTGCTCAAGTCGGCGGCGCGGCTGAAGAACCTGGTGCCCGATGCGATCACCGTCGCCGACCCGCTGGCCTTCATCGGCTGTGAGCGCTGCAGCGAACCGGTGAAGCCCAAGAACAGCACCTACGTCGCCAACTCGGCCACCCGGCAGTTGGCCATGATCGGGACACCCAACGGCAGCAACGGCGCTGGCGGGACCGGCCACCAGTCGGCGGCCCGCAAGTTGGTCGGCACCCTGTCGCACCGCGGCAGCGCGGCCCGTTCAGCGCCCCGCGCGGTACGGCCCGTCCACCCCGTGACGCTGTGGCGGGGCCGGTTGGCGGTCGCCCTGGATGCGCTGGCAGTGCAGGCCGCAGACGACGGCGCTGAGCAACCCCGCATCGAGCGGCACAGCCCGGTGGAAACCACCCACGTGCAGCTGCCGACCGGCGACCGCCTGCAGATCCCGACCGGTGCCGAAACGCTACGGCTCAAGGGTTACCTGATCATGAGCCGCAACAGCAGCCGCGACTACGCCGACTTTGCCGAGTTGGTCGATACGATGGACGCCGACAACGCCGCAGTCGTGTTGGCGGGTATCGACAGGTATTACGCTGGGCAATCACCCCGCCGGCAATGGATCGCCAGCCAGTTGGTCCGTCGCCTCGCCGACCCACATCCGTCGGATGTTGACAACGACGGTTGGCCCGAGTCCGATGCCAAGGCAGACTGGGACGGTGTCAGGCAGCGGTGTCTGGCGGTAGCAGTGGCGATGTTGGAGGAGGCGAGGTGACGTTGGCAGCGGACCGACGCCATGGCCAGGCGCCGCACCGACCCCCGGCACGCACCCGCAACGGTGACCGGCCCGTCGAATTCTGGCCGACTTCGGCGATTCGTCAGGCGCTGGAAAGCGGCGACATCACCACCTGGAAGCAGATTGCGGTCGCGATCAAACGCGACCCGTTTGGTCGCACCGCCCGACAGGTCGAAGAAGTGCTGGAAACGTCACGGCCCTACGGCATCTCCAAGGCCCTCGCGGAAGTGCTCGACCGCGCCCGCGCACACCTGGAAGCCAACGAACGCAACGAGGTGGCCCGCCATGTCGGTGTCCTGATCGAGCGGTCAGGGCTGAAGCTGCCCGAGTTCGCGTCGCGCATCGGTGTGCCGGTCGAAGAACTCAGTTCCTACCTGGACGCGGCCACCAGTCCGTCGGCGTCGTTGATGATCCGGATGCGCCGGTTGTCGGACCGCTTCGCCAAGGCCCAGTCGCACGAATCCCCTCCGCAGCCGGCCCCCCAGCAGCGGCCGCCGCGCCGCCACTGAGCATGCCGCGGACGGAGGTCGATTATCCGTCGAGGACGTTCGGGATGAGGTTTCGGACTCGTTGGGTGTAATGGCCTACGGCTTCTTCGAATGCGGTGGCCATCCGGGCGAGGCGCTCGTGGTACGCGGTTGCCTGTTCGGCGCGGGCGATTTTCTCGGCTTCGCGCTGCACCAGGAGGTCGGGGTCGGCGGTATCGTCCACGGGCGTCCAGGTGTGGGTGTCGGTAAAGGTCCAGTCCTGGGCGATGTCGAAACCTTCCGATTCGATGCGTGCGACGAATTTCAACAGCGGATCGCGCCGGGCTCCCATGCCCTCGGCGCATTCGCCTACCACTTCGCCGAGGCCATCGACGGTGTCGATGATGACTTTGAGGGCACCCACCACGGCGGGCATCTCGCGGACGATGGTGAGGGTCATGTCCTGGTCTTCGGGGTATTGGCTGACGATCACTTGGGTACGCCGGATCAGCTCGTCGAGCACCTCGCACACGGCGACTCCGAACTGCCCGGTACTGGCTCGTCCGGCGGTGGCGCGGCGGCGCTGGACTTGGAGCATCTGCAACACCGCGACCGGACTCTTCACATCGCTCAGCCTCTCACCGCGAGTACACCCGAGCAATGGACGCCTGCCACGGTGATAGACACGCGCCGTAGGCGGCATGCCTGGCATCTA
>NZ_JBYCLA010000390.1:0-3824 GCF_057473665.1 Mycobacterium sp. TH-M25 | reverse complement strand
GAGAAAAAGTGTGCCGGCACGGGGATCGACGTTGCGGTAGACCGGATGCGCGGAAATCCAATTCCATGAGTTGACGATCGAGTACTCGCTCAACCGGACCAGGCCCATTCCGCGAAACACGTTGAAGGGGCCGATGGCCGCAGTTTGGCCGATCTCGAACTTCACCACGCCTACAACGAGATTGGGGCCGATATGGGCCGACGGATGAATGTCGTGGCCGAACATCCGTAGCAGCCGATTCTTCAGGCGTGAGGCAGGAAGTAACCAGCACAGGACCTGGATCATGGCTGTTGTGTCCCTTGGGCGCCGACCAGTCCAGCGGATGCCGCCCCGGACTCGACAAACCATCGGTACATCTTGGCCAGGCCCGCTTCGATGGTCAGCGATGGACGCCACCCCAGAGCCGACAGCTTGCTGTTGTCCATCAACTTGCGTGGCGTCCCGTCCGGGCGGCTCGCGTCGAAATGCACGGCGCCGTCGAAATCGACGACCGATTTCATCAGCAGAGCGAGGTCTCGGATCGAAATCTCCTGTCCCGATCCGGTATTGACCATATCGCCGCCATCGTAGCTGCGCAGTAGAAATACGCATGCGTCGGCGAGATCGTCGGCGTCGATCAATTCGCGCATCGGTGAGCCAGTGCCCCACACGGTGACCTGTTCTGCGCCCGACACCTTGGCCTCGTGGAAGCGGCGCATCATGCCGGCGATGACGTGGGAGTGTTCAGGGTGGCAGTTGTCGCCCACGCCGTAGACGTTGCACGGCATCACGGTGAACGCGTTGAAACCGTACTGGGTGAAGTACGCGTCGCACATGGTCTTGCCGGCGATCTTCGCGACCGCATATGGCAGGTTTGTTTCTTCCAGCGGGCCGGTGAGAAGTGCCTCCTCCACGATGGGCTGTTCAGCGTGCTTGGGGTAGATGCAGCTGGAACCGAGAAAAAGTAGCTTGCGTGCGCCGTGACGGTAGGCCGCATCGATGACGTTGGTTTGGATCGCCAGGTTGTCCCGGATGAATTCGGCACCGCGGGTGACATTCGCCTGTATCCCACCGACTTTGGCGGCGGCCAGCACCACGAACTCTGGCCGTTGTGCCGCGAAGAATGCCTCCACGGACGCCGCATCGTCGAGCGGTAGTTCGGCGTGTGTGCGGGTCAGCACATCGGTGAACCCGTCTTCGAGCAGTTTCCGGGTGATCGCGGAGCCCACCATGCCTCGGTGCCCGGCGACGTATATGCGCGCGCTCTTGTCCATCCCGGTCACAGCAGGGTGTTCGCGACGTCGGAGCTCTTGTCCAGATACCAGGCGACGGTGCGCTCCAAGCCTTCGTCGAGGCCCACCTCCGGTTGGTAACCGAGGGCTCGCATCTTCGAAATGTCCGGGCAACGACGGGGGGTGCCACCTTCGGGCGCATCGCCGGGCTGGATGTCCAGCTCGACCCCGACGAGCTTGCCCACCCGCTCGGCGAGATTGCGGATCGTCACCTCTTCGTCATTTCCGATGTGGTAAACCTCGCGATGCCCACCGTGGGCGTACATGGTCAAGATCCCCTCGACGATGTCTTCGGCGAAGCAGAACGCTCTGGTCTCACTGCCGTCGCCCTGAATCGGGAACGGCACGGCCACGCTTCGCGCAGCGTCGTAATCTGCTGCGGCCCTGAGAATGAACTGCGGAACGACGTGCTTGAAACCCATGTCCGGCCCGTAGACGTTGTGCGGCCGAAACACCTGCACGCTGTTGTAGTGCTCCTGGGCGTAGTTGAAACAGATCAGCTCGGTCCCGATCTTCGATCCGCCGTAGGAGTAGCGCGGGTTCAAGCTGTCCGGCAACGTCAGCGAGATCGTCTCGGGCGTCGGCACAATCGCCGGCGTCTGGTAGACCTCCGCGCTCGAGGCGGCCACCAAGTTGGGCACACCGGCGGTCCGGCCGGCATTCACCACGGCGATCGCTCCCCGGATCCCGACATCGAGCACCAGCTCTGGATGCTTGTAGAAGTTCTCGGTTCCGTTGATCGCCGCGAGGTGCATGACCACGTCGGCACCCTTGAACGCCTCGACGAGGCTGTCCTCGTCGCGAACGTCGCACGGGAAGAGCTCCACGTCGTCGATGACCTCGGCCAGGCGGCCGGCATCGCCACGGACCATGGTGTCGACGACACCGACGTCCCAGCCGTCCCGCACCAGTCGCCGCACCAGATAGGACCCGATGAAACCGGTGCCCCCGGTGACCACTACCCGTTGCGCCATCAGAGCACCCGTCCGCTGCTGCCCACTGCGAAGTACGAGTCGCCCATCTCAGAATCGGGAAGGTGACCAAAGTGGTTCCAGTAATCGAAGATAAAGCCTCCTGGCTCGATGAACTCGGTCATGGTGCGCGGCGAGATGCGCCCCAACGCCGGGTGGTTGTTGGCGATGACGATGACGTCGGCACCGCCGCTGATCGCATCACCCACTCGGCCATAGACCTGCTCGTCGGGGAATTGAGCCGCGAGCTCGTCGGGGTCGATGACGGGGTCGAAGAGCCCGATCTTGCAGTCCGGCAAGGCCTTCTTGAGCTCGTCGAGGACTTTCACCGACATCGACCCACGCAGGTCATCTGTCGCGGGGGCGCCCTTGAACGCCATGCCCAGGATGTTGATCCTCAGCGGGACAGCCAGATTGCGCTTGTTGACCTCATCTGCGATGAACCGTACCGTCTCGGAAGGCTGACGTTCGTTGACCTGGCGGCTGGCAGTCGTGATTTCGAGATCGATGCCGCGCTCGCGGGCGCTCTGCGCCAGGATGTGCGGATCCTTCTCCAGGCACGGTCCACCGACCAACCCGGGCAGTGCGACGTTGGTGCGTTTGTAGCCGAGCTTGCCGGCCGAGATCACCTCGTGGGCTTTGACGGCGTACACGTCGCAGACCCGTGCGACCTCGTTGGCGAAGCCGAATTGCACGTCCCGGTAAGTGTTGTCGACCAGCTTGATGATCTCGGCCGTCTCCGGGCTGGACACCTGAACGACCGAGTTGGTCAGTGACCGGAACAAAGCAGCAGCCCGGTCAGATCCCGCCGACTCATCCGCACCGATGATCTGCGGCAGTTCGCGCAACTCTTGGAGCGCGTTGCCCTCAAGCGTGCGCTCGGGGCACATGGCGATGTCGAACCGCTTCCCCGACGCGGCGAGGATCGGTGACACCACGTCGCGGGTGGTCCCGACTTTGACCGTCGACCGCAGCACGATGAGCGCGCCGTCTTCCATGTTGGCGGCGACCTGGCCGGCCGCGGCTTCGATCATGTCGAGCCGCGCAACGCCGGTGCCCGACAGCGGTGTCCCGACCGTGATGATGTAGGTGTCGCACGCCGTACCCTCGGGGAACTGCTCGCTGGCAGAGAGCTTGCCGGACTCGACGACCCTACTCAGGGCGTCCTCCAGCCCGGTCTCGGAAAAGTGCGGGATCCCGCGGTTGGTCTTGTCGACCACCTCGGTGCGCTTCTCGATGCCGATCACCGTTTTACCCGTCTCGGCCAGCACCGTCGCAAGCGTCAGGCCGACATATCCAAGCCCGACGATGCCGACGTCATATCTAGTAGTACTCACTCACTCACTCCCCGCCTTGTCGCTGGTCTCGCACCCGTTTCCCGAGCTCAGCCGGGTGCTGAGGTTGCTGTTATCCGTCGGTTTGCTTTGAAGCCACCAAAACGGATGTCTGAATGTTTTAGATGCTTTGAAGATACTGCTAGTTAGCTACATACTGTACACAGCGACAAGCGGTATGTATAGTGATCTACACGTGCATCATCGGTATACACGCGTTCGGGGGTGTCCGGGCATAGCCGCAATTT
>NZ_JBYCLA010000389.1:0-5779 GCF_057473665.1 Mycobacterium sp. TH-M25 | reverse complement strand
GCGGAATCGGGGAACGCCGTCAAACAGGAAGGTGCCGCCGTAGACCAGGATGTCGATGTGCTCGACGGCTGCGCCGAATAGCTCGGTCCACACCGTGGGGGGCACGTCGGCGCGGCTGCCGTACACACTGACCGCGACGGTACCCGCGCTGGGCGGAGCCATGATCGGGAACAGGTCGGGCCAAATGTCGGCCCGGTCGCAGTCCAGCTCCTCGGCGGCGCGTCGGGCATTGTCGCGGTAGGGCCGTGATTCCCCGGTCAGCCAGCGCTCCACGGTCTTCGCGTCGACTTCGATGAGCTCGGCGAGCGCCTGGGCGTCGAGCCCTTTGCGGTCCATGTAGTAGCGCAGCTTGTCGTTAGGCACCCACGCGGCCCCGTCCTTGCCCACCCGCTGGTCCTCCTACCTGCGATGACATCGCTGTCGATCAAGTTGTCGGTGCTTGTCCCGAGTGTGTCACGCAGATGTCCGCAGATGCCATTAAAGATGCGGTACAGATGTCCGAGTTGCCCGACTGGAGTGGAGTCACGGCCGACGAGCGGCCGTATCCACACAGGAAGGGAATCAGACATGCGGCTACGCATCGACACCAAGGCGGTGCAGTTCTTCTGCACCCGTGTCCCCGAGCAGCGCACGGTGCACGAAACCGGCGCCCCGCGCATCGACAAAGAAACGGGCCTGGTGCTCTGGCAGGTCCAAGTCATGGCCCTGGACCCCGACGGCGGCGAGGTGCTTGCCGTGACCGTGGCCGGGGAACCTGAGGTCAAAGTCGGTGAGCCGGTCAGCCTCGACGGGTTGATCGCGATCCCGTGGTCACAAGGGGATCGCTCCGGGGTGGCGTTTCGGGCGACCTCAATCCGGTCTGGGGGTCCTGCGGCGGGAGGCTTGGCGCCCCGTCCTGCGGCATCGGGCGGTAGTTCCCAGCCCACAAGCGGAGCCAAGCAAACCGGCACCAGCTAGCGCGGTGGGCGCCAGGCGATCATAAGCACCCGCCTGGCGCCCTCCCGTTTCGCGAAACCACTTTCACCCAAACCCATTTCGGTGATTGCCCAGCCAACGGCGTGCGGTCGCCATCGACGGAAGGACCAGCGGACCAATGACACCAAGCGGTAAGGCAAACGGGTCATCCGACGACGACTGGATCGGCGAATTGCTCGTCGACACGGTCAAACTGACCGGGATCGGGGTGTTCCGGTTCGCGTTGCGTTGGCCGGATATCGCTGCGCTACTGGCAATCACCGCCACCGCTGCGATGATCGGTGGAGCGCAGTGTGCACTGGTCACCATCGTGATGGGGGCAGCCGCCATCTTAGGGTGGCGGTTGGGCTGGCCCGACTCCTATCAGCGGCTGATCGGTAAGCCGGTCGCCGATTATCGGCGGGCTCACCTGGTGTACTGGCGGCGCTGGCGGGTCATCTGCGAACGCCACGACCTGACTATCGCCCAGCGCGGTAAGCCCGACGCCAACCCGCTGATACCACAGTTGCGCGAGGTGCGCATCGGGGCGGCAGTCGACACGCTGCTGGTGCGACTGCTGGTCGGCCAATCGGTCAAAACGTGGCAGGGCCAAGTCGACGGGCTGGCCGCCGCATTCGGCGCCCAACACGTGACCATCGGCGCCGGCCCGGTCGACGCCGGGCGGGGCAGCGACATCGTGATCCGCATCCGCCACCATGACGCCCTGGCCACCCCCATAGCCCTACCTCGACCAGCAGCGGATTCGGCGCTTCGCTTGGCCCACGTGCCGGTCGGGGTCACCGAGACCGGAAACACCTGGACGCTACCCGTGGCCGGGGGCCACATCCTCATCGGTGGAGCCACCGGGGCCGGCAAGGGCAGCGTGTTGTGGTCACTGCTGGCCGGATTGGCGCCTGCCATCAAGGCCGGGCTGGTCGCGGTGCGTTGCCTTGACCCCAAGGGCGGCATGGAATTCGGTGCCGGTGAGGCATTGTTCGATCGGTTCGCCCACGACCCCGACGCCATCCTGGCGGTGCTGCGCGAGACCACCGAAACGATGCTCGCACGCGCTCAACGGCTGCGCGGCACCACCAGAACACACCGTCCCAGCCGCGCCGAGCCGCACATCGTGTTACTGGTGGATGAATTGGCCTCCTTGACCGCCTACGCCGAGCGCAAACAACGCACCGAGGTCGAACAGCTGCTCGGGCGGTGGCTGGCCCAGGGCCGCGCGGTCGGCGTGTCGGTGATCGCCGCGGTGCAAGACCCCTCCAAAGACGTAGTCGCACTGCGCCAACTGTTCCCGGTGCGAGTCGGACTGCGCATGACCGAGGCCACCCAGACCGCGATGATCCTCTCAACCGCAGCCCATCAAGGCGGGGCGCGCTGCGAAGACATCCCCGATGCCACCCCCGGAGTCGGCTACGTGCTCACCGACGGCACCACCAGCGTGGCGCGGGTACGAGCCTTCCACGTCACCGACACCGACATCGCCTGGCTGGCCACCCACTTTCGGCCCCCCACGGCAAACCACAGCGGCCCAGGGACGCGGCGATGACCACCCCAGCAGCCATGTCATTGCCGGGGCTGCCGAGCACCGTTGACCCTGGGCCGGTGATCGCTCAGATGCTGCGCCGCGCCTCCGCTCCGAGCTACGAGTCGTGGTGGCAGCGGGTCGAATCGGTCGGCTTTTGCGCCCACCCCATCCAGCTCTGCGGTGCCGACCCCGCCGGGCGCCAGCACACGGTGTGGACGCGCTGCAACAACCGCCGCGCGTCGGTATGCCCGTCGTGCTCAGACCTGTACGGCCGCGACACCTGGCAGCTCGTGCACGCCGGAGCCGCCGGCGGCCACCACAACGTGCCGATTGAGGTAGCGGCCCGTCCGCAGGTGTTCACCACCTTGACCGCGCCTGGCTACGGGGCCGTGCATAACGCCACCGGCGCACCCTGTCACCCCAAATCCGCCCGGTCGGCTGCTCGGTGCCGGCACGGCAATCCGGTCCGCTGCACCATGATCCACGCCGTCGATGACGCGGTGGTGGGCCAACCATTGTGCCGCCAGTGCTACGACTATCTGGGGCATGTGCTGTTCGCCTGGCATCTGCCGGAACTGTGGCGGCGGTTCACCATCTCGCTACGCCGGGCCGTCTCAACACAGCTGAAAACGATTGGGGTCAAGTCGGGTTCGGTGCGGGTCAGTTTCGTCAAAGTCGTGGAACTGCAAGCCCGCGCCATCCCGCACATCCACGCCCTGATCCGCCTCGACCCGCCACCCGCCGGCAACGACAGCACCGGATCAGATGCCCCGCAGTGTCACGGCCCTGCCGCCCCTTGGGGTGGCGGGGAGCCCCGTCCGATAGACGACCAGAACACCGGCTGGTCGTCACCGTTCACCGCCACCGACCTGGCCGCCCTGATCCAGCGGGCCGCCCGCCGTGTCAGCATCGACGTAGCTACCGGCGACGGCGATCCCGACCAGAGTGGATTGCGGACACTGCGGTTCGGCACCCAGATCGACACCCAAGCATTGACAGCCGAAATACATATAGCGGCACCCGATTCCGACACCGCGAACAACGCGAACACTGCAGCATCGCGGTTGTCGCCACGTCGGGTCGCGGCATACCTGGCGAAATACGTCACCAAATCTCTGCACGACTTCGGCATCACCGCCCGACGCCTATCCGCAGAAGCCATCCGCGACCTGCACGTCAGCGAACACATCCGCGCCATCCTGGCCACCATCGCCCAAATCGCCGAACACGCAGCAGCCGAAGGCGGGTCGTTGGCGGGGATCGGGCGCTGGCTGCACACCCTGGGCTACCGCGGCCACATCACCACCAAATCCCGGAACTACTCGACCACCATGGGTGCCCTGCGCACCGCCCGCGCCACCTGGACCCGCAACCAGGTGGCGCAAACGACGGAACGACGAAACGACGAAACAAAACCGATCCGCCTGGCCGGCGACGTGATCGGAGCCCCTGGCAGGTGGCACGAGCCCATCGACACCGATGGGGTGCTGTGGGAATTCGACCGCGCCGGGCACACCAGCGCCGGGGACTTTGTACTGGTCGTCTCAGCGGCCCTGCGCCACATTCACGCCCGAATAGTCGGAGTCACCGAATCTCGAACTGCCGCTGGGCGTATCCCGTCAGCACCGCATGGGGCCGGTGATGGCTGAGGTAGCGCCGGGTGTCGCCACAGGCAACCGTGATGGCGGCGCGGTGCCACTGCATGAACGTCCCGAATTCATCGCGTGGCTGACCGCATCGTGTCGACGCCAAGACGTGGCGGTCACCGTCACCGACCCGACCGTCATCGACCGGATCGCAACCCTACTCGGGGCGAACCACGACCAGGCGCGGCCATCGGCTCACACCCGCCACACCGGTGCCACCCGGTCGATGTCCAGGCGGCGCGCACCCGGTGTGCCCGGTGCGATGACCGCGTGATCCAACACCGCTTTGATGATCGCCTGCTGGCGACCCACATCCAGCCCGTCCCACTCGGTGCGCAACACCCCACCAGTGCCGGCCAACTCAAAGACCGCCGTCGTGTCAGTCGCCGCGGCGATATCGCGACGCGCCGCGGTGATGCGCTCGGTGATCGGATCACGCGCCGCGATCCACTCCCGCGCGGTGATCGCGCCATCGGCATACATGCCGGCCAGCTCATCCAGACGTTCCTGACCGGCATCGACTTGGGCGGCCAAGGCGGTCACATCGGCATCAGCGGTGGCTTTGCCGGCCAGCGCGTCGGCCAACTGCGGTGAATCCAGCCGCGCCAACACCGCCTCGGCTAACAACTCCTCGACGGGGGCGGCGACCACCGTCAACCGGCCACACCCACCATGATCCGGCCCTTTCAGACATACGTAGCGGCGTACTCGATTCTGCGGATTGCTGTGCCGTGCTTGCGAATACAGACGATTGCCGCAGCGCCCGCACCGCAACATCCCTGACAGCAGGTAGGTGCGTGCGGTGCGGGTTTTGGTCACCGAGCGTGCCGCCATCCGTGCCAGCACCCGATCACGCTCAGCGACGGCGATGATCGCCGGCCATACAGCGGTGCCGATCACCTCGCCGCGATGCTCCCGCAGCCCCGCGATACGGCCCGAGGACAACACCTGGCGCACCGCCGAGGTCTGCCACGATTTCGCCACGCTCGGGGTGATCTGCGAGTCGTTGAGCCAGATTGTCAACGAGCGCAGTGATTGGCCCGCCAGGTACCGGTCCACCATCTGGCGTATGACGGCGGCCTCTGATTCGCGCACGGTGATCTTGTCGGCTTCATACCCGAATGGGCGCGCTGAGCCATGCGGTAGCCCTGCTTGGGCGTTCTGCAACATCTTGCGGCGGATGCGTGCCGACTTGCGGCCCGACTCTTTGGCGGCGAACGCGGCGAAAATGCGGGCCATGAACAGCCCATCATCGTTGCCCAAGTCGATGTCGGCGGTCACGGTCGCCACATCGCGCACCCCCACCGACTCGCACAACGTGACGAACTCCTCCAGCTCCACCGGACGCCGATGCAGCCGATCCAGGTTGTAGACGATCACCGCATCACGATCACCCGACGCCAGATCAGCCAGCATCCGCGCGTACTGGCGGCGTGGCTTACCGGAAAACGCCGACACATCGTTGTCCACATACTCGGCGCCGACCGGCCAACCCCGATCAGCGGCGAGCTTGCGGCAATCCTCCAACTGCCGCGCCACCCCCAACCCCGTGCCGTCGGCATCCGAGGAAATCCGGGCATAAATCGCCGCCGACCCCACCCCAATACGCTGACCAGCAGATTTCTTCGCAGACATGAGGGTA
>NZ_JBYCLA010000388.1:0-7533 GCF_057473665.1 Mycobacterium sp. TH-M25 | reverse complement strand
AGTCTTCGAGCCCGGCTGCAGTGCCGACTCGGTGCCGTCGGCGGCCAGCAGGCAGCCGTCGTTGTGGTCCACCTCGAAGGCCTTCCCATCGCCGACGGCGTTGACCACCAACAAGTCACACCCCTTGCGCCGCAACTTGGCCCGGCCGTGAAACAGCACGTCGCCGTCGTCGTCACCGGTCTCCGCAGCAAAACCGACGACGGCCCGCATGTCCGGCAGTTGACCGGCGGAGCGGGCCTGCACGGTGGCCGCCAGCACGTCGTCGTTGCGGACCAGGTCGATGGACTGGGGCTCCTCGGAGCCCTTCTTGATCTTGGCGGTCGCGACGTGCGTGGGCCGGAAATCCGCGACGGCCGCGGCCATCACCAGCACGTGAACGTCGGGCGCGTGCTTGGAGACCGCGTCGCGCAATTGCTGAGCGGTGCTGATATGCACCACCTCGACACCGGCCGGGTCGATGAGTCCGGTGGTGTGACCGGCGATCAGGGTGACCTCGGCGCCGCGCTGGGCGGCGACCCGCGCCAACGCATAGCCTTGCTTGCCGGAACTGCGATTGCCGATGAAGCGGACCGGGTCGATCGGCTCCCGGGTACCACCGGCGGTCAGCAGCACTGTGACCCCGGCCAGGTCGTAGGGCAGTGCCTCGGGCCGTTCCAGCAGCAACTGGGCGAACGTGACGATCTCCTCGGCTTCGGGCAACCGGCCCGCGCCGCTGTCCTCGCCCGTCAGACGCCCAGACGCCGGTTCGAGGACGACTGCGCCGCGGCGGCGCAGCGTGGCGACGTTGTCGACGGTGGCGGGGTGTTGCCACATCTCGGTGTGCATGGCCGGGGCGAACAGCACCGGACACCGCGCGGTCAGCAGCGTCGCGGTCAGCAGGTCGTCGGCACGGCCGTGCGCGGCACGCGCGAGCAGGTCGGCGGTGGCGGGCGCGACGACGACAAGGTCGGCGGCCTGGCCGATGGCGACGTGCGGCACCTGCGGGACGTTGTCGAACACCCCGGTCTGCACGGGCTCGCCGGACAACGCCTCGAAGGTGGCGGCCCCGACGAAGCGCAGCGCCGATTCGGTGGGGATGACGCGGACTTCGTGGCCGGCCTCGGTGAGCTGACGCACGACCGTTGCCGCCTTGTAGGCGGCGATACCCCCGGCGACGCCGACGACGATCCGCTTGCGGTCCGTCCGCTGCTGACCCGAGAGGCTCATCCCCAGCCTGTCGCTATTCGCCTTCGGTGTGCTCGAGCAGGTCGCCGTGGATCTCGCGCATCGCGATCGACAGCGGCTTCTCCTGCAGGCCCGGCTCGACGAGCGGCCCGACGTACTCGAGGATGCCCTCACCCAGCTGGTTGTAGTAGTCGTTGATCTGCCGGGCGCGCTTCGCGGCGTAGATGACCAGGGCGTACTTGCTGGACACCCGCGCCAACAGCTCGTCGATGGGCGGGTTGGTGATACCCAGCGGCGTGTCGTAGGCGCCGATGCCACCCGCGGACGGGTCGAACTGGTCGGGGACGGCAGCTAACGAGGTGTCGGTCTGCGTACTACTCACGTAAATATTCTCCTGGCTGCCTGTGGCGAAAGTGCGGCTAGATGGCGAATCGGATCCGGTGGAAAGATCACTCCGTCTCGGGTGCGGGTCCGACCAGCAATGATACCAATTCTGAGCACGCTGTTTCCAATTGACGATTCACCACGACCCGATCGAAGTCATCCTGAGCCGCCAATTCGACACGGGCGGTGGCGAGCCGGCGCTCGACCACCTCGGGGGTCTCGGTGCCCCGACCGACCAGTCGGGTCTGCAACGCCGCCCAGCTCGGCGGGGCCAAAAAGACGGTGATCGCCTCGGGCATCGCCTGCTTGACCGCGCGGGCTCCGGCCAGATCCACTTCGATCAGGACCGGTCGGCCGGCGTTGACGGCGTCGCGGACCGGCCCGGCGAGGGTGCCCGACCGGTGCAAGCCACCGTGAATGTCCGCCCACTCCAGCAGCGCACCCTCATCGATCAGCTGCCGAAAGCGCGCCGGCGACACGAAGTGGTAGTCGACTCCGTCGACCTCGCCGGGGCGGGGTGCCCGGGTGGTGGCGGAGACGCTGAAATGCAGATCGGGAATCCGCTCCCGCAGGCAGCGGACGACCGTTGACTTGCCCACTGCGGACGGACCGGACAGCACAATCACGCGTGCTATGCCGTCCGGTCCCCCGTCGGTGTTCAACGACACTCCAGGAAGCAACCGGGGCTATCGCCTGGCTCTCCCCCAGGCCCTTGGGCCTGCATCGTCGCCGGACTCAGGCGGTGAAGTCGAACTTTTCCAGCAGGGCCTTGCGCTGACGGTCGCCGAGGCCGCGCAGGCGGCGCGTCGGGGCGATCTCCAGCTCGGTCATGATCTCCTGCGCCTTGACCTTGCCCACCTTCGGCAACGCCTCCAGCAACGCGGAAACTTTCATCTTGCCCAAGACCTCGTCGGTCTCGGCGTCCTTGAGCACCTGCTTGAGATTGGTGCCGCCACGCTTCAGCCGGTCTTTGAGCTCGGCTCGCGCGCGGCGTGCGGCGGCAGCCTTCTCCAACGCTGCCGCGCGCTGCTCGTCGGTCAACTGGGGAAGGGCCACGATTCCTCCGTATCGATCAGCAACAGATTTCGATCCTTGTTTGTCTCGGCCAGGTAGTCCAGCCAGCGGTGACGACCGTACCCACGCCTTCCGACGAAATCTAACCCGCCCCCCCTGGTTGAAGCTACGAATACGCAGCTTAGGGCCGCGATGAAGCGTCGCCCGGGTGCTCGGGACGGAGCCGTCAACAGCGGACCGGCCGCGGGCGGGGGCTCAATTTTGCGACGGCAAAATCACCTCTAGCTGGACTTTTGCCACCGGGCAGGGCCCGTCGGCCGACGGAGAGTCGATGGGCTCAAGGCGTCGACGCTGGTCGAAAAGGGGCGAATCTGGCCCGACTGGGATTCTTGCGGCGTGTCGCGCGTGTCGCCGCGAGCAGGCCCGCCGGTCGAAAAGTGAACGACGCCGTGTCGTAGATCGGCTCCTGACACTCAGCGAGCCAGGTAAGCGACCGCGTCGCGCATCCGCTCCCCGGCGGCGCGCACCGCTGTCACGTCCGGTCCGGCCCGCAGGACGTCGCGCGACACCGCGGGCAGCAGCTGCCCCGAAACGGCCCCACCTAGGCCACTGAGGGCCTCGGGCCGCCCGCCCTGGAACCCGACCCCGGGTACCAGCACCGGTCCACCCAGCTCGCTGACATCAGGCACCGCGGGCAATGTGGCGCCGACGACGACGCCCACCGTGCCGGGGCCCAGGGCCCGGTTGGCGGCGGCGGCCTGGTCGACGATCCGCTGCGCCACCGGCCGGCCGCCGGCGTCGGCGCGCTGCACGCTCGCGCCCTCAGGGTTGGACGTCGCCGCCAACACGAACACCCCGCTGCCGTGTTCCGCGGCGCTGTCCAGCAGCGGCTGCAGCGAGCCGAAACCCAGGTAGGGCGACGCCGTCACCGCGTCGGAGGCCAGCGGCGAGACGCCGGTCCAGGCGGCCGCGTAGGCCGCCATCGTCGATCCGATGTCACCGCGCTTGGCGTCGGCGAGCACCAGCACGCCGGCGCTGCGCAGGGCAGCGATGGTGCGTTCCAAGACGGCATAACCCGCCGCGCCGTATGCCTCGAAAAACGCAACCTGAGGTTTGACGACGGCGAAGTCGGCGTAGGCCGCCACGCAGATGTCGCAGAATGCCGCCAGGCCCTCGGGGCTCACCGGCAGATCCCACGCCCGCAACAGCTCGGGATGCGGGTCGATGCCCAGACAGAGCGGCCCGCGACGGGATACCGCGTCGGCCAGCCGGGCGCCGAACCCGAGCACGGCTATTTGCCGCCGTGGTTCAGCGCGCTGTGCAACTCCTGCAGCGAGCGCACACCGATGTCGCCGCGGATGCCGGCTTCGATGCCCTGCACCGCGGCCGACACGCCTTGCACCGTCGTGACGCACGGGATGTTGGCGCCGACAGCGGCAGCGCGGATTTCATAACCGTCGATGCGCGGACCGGAGTTTCCGTAAGGGGTGTTGAACACCATGTCGACCTCACCCGCACGGATGACGTCGACCGCCGACATCGCGGGCCGCCCCGGCTGCGCCTCTTCGAAATGCTTGCGCACTTCTTCGCATGGAATGCCGTTGCGGCGCAGCATCTCCGCAGTGCCTTCGGTGGCCAGCACCCGGAACCCCAGATCGGCCAACCGCTTCACCGGAAACACCAGCGAACGCTTGTCCCGGTTGGCCACCGACACGAAGATCGTCCCGGATACCGGCAACGATCCGTAAGCCGCGGTCTGGCTTTTGGCGAACGCGCTGCCGAAGTCGCGGTCGATGCCCATCACCTCGCCGGTTGATTTCATCTCCGGGCCCAGCAGCGAATCGACACCAGAGCCGTCGGCGCGGCGGAACCGGTGAAATGGCAGCACCGCCTCCTTCACGGCGATCGGTGCATCCGGCGTCGCGTTGCCGCCGTCACCGGCGGGCGCCAGCAGGCCTTCGTCACGCAGTTGGGCGATCTTGGCGCCCAGCATGATTCGTGCGCACGCCTTGGCAAGCGGTATCGCGGTGGCCTTGGAGACGAACGGCACGGTGCGGCTGGCGCGGGGGTTGGCCTCCAGCACATAGAGCACGTCGTCCTTCAGCGCGTACTGCACGTTGAGCAGGCCGACCACGCCGATACCGTGGGCGATCGCCGCGGTCGCAGTGCGCACCTTGTCGATGTCGCTGCGGCCCAACGTCACTGGGGGCAGCGCGCATGCCGAGTCGCCGGAGTGAATGCCGGCCTCTTCGATGTGTTCCATGATGCCGCCGATGTAGACCTCGTCGCCGTCGCACAGCGCGTCGACGTCGATTTCGATGGCGTCTTCGAGAAAGCGGTCCACCAGGACCGGGTGTTCGGGCGAGAGTTCGGTGGCCCGGGCGATGTAGCCCTGCAGGGTGTCGTCGTCATAGACGATCTCCATGCCCCGGCCACCGAGGACGTAGGACGGCCGAACCAACACCGGATAGCCGATGTCGGCGGCGATCCGCCGGGCCTGCGCGAACGTAGTGGCCATGCCGTAGCGCGGTGCGGGCAGTCCCGCCGCGGCCAGCAGTTCGCCGAAGGCGCCGCGGTCCTCGGCCAGGTCGATGGCCGCGGGCGGGGTGCCGACGATCGGGACGCCTTCGTCGGCAAGCCGCTGCGCCAGCCCGAGCGGGGTCTGGCCGCCGAGTTGCACGATCACTCCCACGACGCCCGGACCGCCGGCACCGGAGAGCTGCTCGGCGTGGAACACCTCCAGGACGTCCTCGAACGTCAGCGGCTCGAAGTAAAGCCGGTCGGCGGTGTCGTAGTCGGTGGAAACCGTCTCGGGGTTGCAGTTGACCATCACCGTCTCGAAACCGGCTTGGGACAACGTGGTTGCGGCGTGCACACAGCTGTAGTCGAATTCGATGCCCTGACCGATCCGGTTCGGCCCCGAGCCCAGGATCAGCACCTTGGGTTTCTCGGTTTGCGGCGCCACTTCGCTTTCGGCGGAGGGGTCCAGCTCGTAGCTGCTGTAGTGATACGGCGTCTTGGCCTCGAACTCCGCGGCGCAGGTGTCCACGGTCTTGTACACCGGATGGATGCCGAGCCGTCGCCGCAGCGAGCGCACGCCGCCCTCGCCGGCCAGTTCCGGTCGCAGCGCGGCGATCTGGCGGTCCGACAAGCCGTTGTGCTTGCACCGGCGCAGCAGGTCGCCATCGAGGACGGCGGCCTCGCTCACTTCGTCGCGCAGCGTCAACAGCTCGGCGATCTGCGCGACGAACCACGGGTCGATCCCGGACGCCTCGGCCACCTGATCGACCGAGGCACCCAGCCGCAGTGCCAACTCGACGTCGTAGAGCCGGCCGTCGGTGGGGGTCCGCAGCCGCTCGAGCGCGTCCTCGGCGGTCCCTTCGGTGTCCGGCTTGGTCCAGAAGCCGGACCGGGTGGTCTCCAGCGACCGCATTACTTTGCCGAGCGCCTCGATGAAGTTGCGCCCCAACGACATCGCCTCGCCGACCGACTTCATCGTGGTGGTCAACGTCGCGTCGGCGCCGGGAAACTTCTCGAACGCAAACCGCGGGGCCTTGACGACCACATAATCCAGCGTGGGCTCGAAGCACGCGGGTGTCTCTTTGGTGATGTCGTTGAGGATCTCGTCCAGGGTGTAGCCGACCGCCAGCTTGGCGGCGATCTTGGCGATCGGGAAGCCAGTAGCCTTGGAGGCCAACGCACTTGACCGCGACACCCGCGGGTTCATCTCGATGACGATCAGCCGCCCGTCGTGCGGGTCGACGGCGAACTGGATGTTGCAGCCGCCGGTGTCGACACCGACTTCGCGCAGGATGTCGATGCCCAGGTCGCGCATCCGCTGATACTCGCGGTCGGTCAGCGTCATCGCCGGTGCCACCGTCACCGAGTCGCCGGTGTGCACACCCATCGGGTCGACGTTCTCGATCGAGCACACCACCACGACGTTGTCGTGGGCGTCGCGCATCAGCTCGAGCTCGAATTCCTTCCAGCCGTAGATCGATTCCTCGATCAAGACGTTGGCACTGGGCGAGGCGGCCAGCCCGGCGCCGGCCATCCGGTCAACCTCGTCGGCGGTATGGGCCAGGCCCGAGCCCAGCCCACCCATGGTGAACGACGGGCGGACCACCACCGGCAGTCCGAGTTCGCCGACCGTTTCCCGAACCTCGTCCATCGTGAAACAGACTCGGCTGCGGGCTGATTCGCCACCGACTTTGGCGACGATGTCCTTGAACATCTGCCGGTCCTCGCCGCGCTGGATGGCGTTGAAATCGGCGCCGATCAGTTCGACGCCATACTTCTCGAGGACCCCGTTCTCGTACAGCGCGACTGCGGTGTTGAGCGCGGTCTGGCCGCCCAGGGTGGCCAGCAGCGCGTCGATCTTGTGACCCCGCTCCGCCTGTTGCGCGATAACCTTCTCCACGAAGGCGGCCGTTATGGGCTCGACGTAGGTGTGGTCGGCGTACTCCGGGTCGGTCATGATCGTCGCCGGGTTGGAGTTGACCAGGCTCACCTCGAGGCCCTCGGCCCGCAGCACCCGGCAGGCTTGGGTGCCGGAATAGTCGAATTCGCACGCCTGCCCAATCACGATCGGCCCCGAGCCGATGACCAGGACATGCTTGAGATCAGTTCGCCGTGGCATATTTTGCCTCTCCAATCGGGGCGCGAGCGTGCACAGTTGCACGCCACTGACGGCGTGTCGCCGGACAGACACGCACACTCGTCATCGTTGGCCGCCCATCACGTCGGCGAATTGGTCGAACAGGTACTCCGCATCGTGTGGTCCGGCCGCGGCCTCCGGGTGGTATTGCACCGAAAATGCTCGTCCATCAACCAGTTTCACGCCTTCGACGACTCCGTCGTTGGCGCAGGTGTGGCTGACCACCGCCGGGCCGAACGGCGTGTCGAAGGACTGTCCTGCCTCGCCTTCGAGGGCGAAGCCGTGATTCTGGGCGGTGACGGCGACCCGCCCGG
>NZ_JBYCLA010000387.1:0-15744 GCF_057473665.1 Mycobacterium sp. TH-M25 | reverse complement strand
CACAAACGGGCAGCGCCTACGGTCAGTACGCGGTCGACCCAACGACGGGCCAGTTGATCGACCCGGCGAGCGGGCTGCCGATCGATCCCGCGACCGGGCTCCCGATCGCCGACGACGCTGACGACGATGCCTCGGATGGCCAGAAGACCCTTGAGATGGGCGCGCAGATGCTGACAGGGCTGTTGGGCGGTGTTATGGGCGCCGCTGGGGGTGCTGTGAGCGCGGCGACTCAGGGTATGCAGCAGTTGGCGCAGATGGCGACTCGCGGGGTCGGGGAACTCGCGAAAAGTGTCACACAAGGTGATCAATCCGGGCCAGACGGCCTGGGCGAGGGCTCAGGGGGCATGGGCGAGTTCGGCGGCGGTTCGGGTGGCGGTTCGGGCGGCGGAGAAGGGGGCGCGATGACCCCGGCGGCCGCGACGATCACCGGTTCTGCCCCGCAGGCACCCAACGCTGCAACCACGACCGCGCCCGCGGCGGTACCGCGCGCTGCGCCGCCCGAAGGGGGCGCGGGAATGGCGGGGATGCCGATGATGCCGATGGGCGGCGCCGGCGGCGCTGGAGGCGGTGCGAAGGCAGCGCCAGGTTCGTCGGCGAAGCGGTTTGTGCCGCCGGAGCGACCGAATACAGCCCGCGTGATTGGCGCCACCGACACCGAGCGTGTTGCGGCGAAACGTGATCGCCGCCAACAGCAGCTGCTGGCGGCCAAAGCGGCCGGCGAGGGCAAGGAGGATGCCAGTGAGTGATGCCGTTATCGACGACGACGCGTATGGCGTTGATGAGACCTTGCGTGATGTGTTGTCCCCCAAGGCCCTAGCGGTGCTGCGATCGGCGAGGGAGCTCAAACGCGTAGGCACTTCGTTCAGCCAATCCCTCGACGAGGTACGCGAGGAGGCATTTAGCGATACTGAAGATGTGTGGAGCGCGGCCAATGGCAACGGCTTCAACGTTGCCCTCGCGATCGACGACGCAGTGCTGTCAGGCAAGTACTCCCTGGAAGAAGTTGAGGACTTGATTAGCGACGCGATGATCGACGCGTCAGGACTGGGTCAGGCTGTGGGTGAACGGTTGTCGGCGCAGTTCACCGCTCGGCTTCGGGCACTGTCAAATCCGCTATCCCCATGACATCGCTGATGCGTGTGGCGTCACAACGAGCAGTGGCGCTGGTCCTCTATCCTCGGTGTGTGATCTTCTCGCGGACCGCGATCTCGGCTGCTCGCCGAGTCGTAACCGCGTGGCACTCAGGAGATTCCACTCATGCCTAACAGCGGGCGCAGAAGCCATGAATGATGCGGGGCACACTGCTGGTGGCGGTGAAAGTGGGGCAGTCACGACCGAGCTCGGCGTGCTGGCTTCGATTTTCGGGGTTCCCACGGTTCACACCTGGCGGCCCTGGTGGACCGTGAACGGTCCCGTTGATGCCCGCCACCTGCCGGCTTACATTGGCATGAGTCCGAGCGGTGTGGCGATCGACGTTGACATTATGGCCACGGCTCTTGGTGGAAATGGGCCGCATGGCGTCCTTTTGGGTGGGCCCGGTACGGGAAAAACTGAGGCGCTGACCACCTTTGTGCTGTCGCTGTGCTCGACGTATCCCCCGGAGGATATTCGCATCTTGCTCATCGGCGGGGACCTATCGGCGCCGCGGGAGGGCGGTTTGACCGCGTTGTCATCGTTACCGCACGTCGATATCGTCGGGCAGGATCTCAGTGGGCCGCAACGCGGAGAAGAACTGTTGGTCGCAGCGCAGGCTTCCATCTCGGCGGAGTTACGTTCTCGGCGGCAGCAGCTGCGCCAGGTGCATCCTGCGCGGCGGCCCGCGCACGGCCCGCATTTGCAGGTGGTGATCGATGACTACCACTTCCTGGAAGCCGGTGGTCTTGCCGACCGCTGGCGATCGCTCATGTGGCGGCTGATGAGTCGCGGTGCGCCGCTGAACATGCATCTATTGGTGTCTAGCCGAGTGCTGTCCCCCGCGATCCGAATGTTGTTGCCGCACTGCGGTTACCGGATTGTGATGGGCACACATGATATCGATGCGCCGGCGGATTTCCGCGCTGTGGAGTTGTCAGGTGACGGTGCGCCCGGCCTGGCGCTACTTGCCACCGATGACGCGGATGCCGCGGCGTGCACGTTTTTTCATCCTTCCGGTGACGATGGCCGAATACGGGACGCGTTGATCGACCGGATTCTCACCCACACACCTCACTGACGCTCGTCTTCAATAAGTTCGAGTAGTTCAGCGATGGTGTTGCCGTGCTGCTCGATGGCGCGGCCGAGTCTCTGGTTGTCCTTGCGCATCTGTAGCAGGTGCGATCGCATAAGTCCTAAACGGTTTTCATCTGGCAGGTCAAGCCATTCGTCTGGCTTAGGGGCGGAACGTTCTTCTGTAAGAAGCTCGTAGGCAAGGCCTTTCGGCCATCCCAGTACCGTGTCCACTTCGTGGCATGTCGATCGGCGCGGTACGCGGCGCGCGTTGAGAATTTCGCGCATGGCTCCCCGCTGCGGGCCGCCACGCACACCCACGTCGGCGATCGTGAGCCCTAGGTAGTCCATGCGGGCCTTCATGGCTTCGGCGAGCACCACAAGCCCTGGCGGCTTCGGGGGTTTCCTCACGGCGGTGATGGTAGCGCGACGCGGCAGCCAAAAGCTACATGCGCGCTTGGGTCCGCTCGTTGCGCTAACTCTGGACCGGTCATAGGCTCGTCGCGACCTGGACAACCAGGTGCCCTGACGATGCAGCGATTGAGGAGATTAGCCGTGAAAGTCGCGGTGTACCTGGCGATGTTGCTGTTGTCAGGTCCTCTGCTGCGGGTGGCCGGCGCGGCGCTTTCGGCAGTGTTTTTGGCGGTCATGTTCGGCATCGGTGTCTACCTGATTTTTCACCGTAAAGACCGCCCGGGCGGCGCTCCGCATGACGCGCCGCCACAGGTCGTTGTCGTGGTTCCCGCCGAGCACTGGCAGTGGCCACAGCCGCCGGCGGCGCCAACTCCCCCGCCCGCGGCTGTCGAAGCCGCCGACGTCCGGGCGACACATCCAGCGCGCCGGCCTCGTCACGATATTCCGCCGCTCTGGGTCAGGCCTGGCCAGTGACCAACACCGGATCCGAACCCGATGCGCTGGCCTGTGAGCCGGTTGCTTCGCCGAATCCTTTGGGGACCAACGCGATAAAGTTGACACTGCCCACACGACGACGCCCGAAACCCGCCGAGAACAGCCAGCAGACCTCTGCGACACCGCCAGCGGCCGATGCGGAGATCTCGGGTGCAGCCGACCAGCAGGCCTCTACGACTGATGCGCCTGCCGATGTTCCCGACGATGACAGTTGTGTGCCAACAGGTTACGGCTTGGATCGTCATATCACGCGAGTCCTCGGCGTGCTGGTCGCGATCGTCGCGGTGATCGTGGGTCTGGTGTGGTGGTTCGCTCAGCCGGAGCCCAAACCTAAACCGGTACACAGGATCGCCGATCAGCGTACTGGTGGCCCGCCGGCAACCAAGACGGTGGCACCGATCAACCAGGATGGACCATTGCAGGTCACGCTGACCGCGGTGTGCCCGGGGCAGTCCGACCCGAAACTTGCGGCCAGCGACGATCATCACTCCGGCTGGACATGCCCGACCGGCGGTGTTCCGTTCGGGCAGAAGCTCGTAGCGACTTTGCCCCAGCCCACGGTCATCGACGGTATCGAGTTCTGGCCCGGCTTCAACGGCACCGGGCCCGATGGCCGCGACGAATGGTTCCGCCACCTGCTCCTGCAGGAAGTGTCGTGCCAGTTCAACGACCGTGATTTGACAGAGCTACCGGGTTTACCGAACGGGGAACGGCAACAGTACAAAATGGTCGTCGACCACCTTGTCGCGAGCCAAGTCGAGTGCACGGTGAAGTCGACCGTGCCCCCTCCCCCACAGCCGGCAGCGACACCGACATCGGTGCCGCCAGGCGCCGACCCAACCGCAGCCGAGGCACCGCCCGGGCTCAGCAGCATCTTGCCGCCAGATCCGTTGGAAAACCCAGACGGTAGCAATGCGCCCAACGCGTCCAGTATCGCGGTGACCGGATTCCATCTGATAGGACACGCGATCCGATGAACGTGTCGCAGGCTTTGAGGGGGGCATGGCAGAACACTGCGCATCGCCGGTCGTGGTGGATCGCGGCCGGCACCGGTGTGCTGGTCCTGCTCGCGGTCCTGATTTTCGGTGTGTGTTCGATGGTCTGGTGGGTTATCACCACGGTCTCTCCCCCGGCGCCTCAGCCAGATCAGTTGACGCTCAAGCAGGTTGACCGGCATGAACAGGACGCTGCGCTGGTGGCGCTGTTTGCGAAGTGGTGCGTCAAGCTCGCTGAGGAAGCGACGCCTGACACCGTGGACAACCTCAATCAGTGCTTCACGGTCCCACCCGAGCATCTAAACCACCAGATCCAAGTGTCGAGCGCCCAGGCTGTCGGGGCGACAGCATCCGATCTGGACGCGTGGGCGCCGAGACTTGTTGGCCAGGACAGTCATGCGAGCATGTGGTCGGTGCTCGTGGCGGTCACCGTCAAAGAATTCGGCTCTGCCGCGGCCATCCGCAAGTATGTGTGGTTGAGCGTCGTCCTGCCCTCCGACCCGGCGAGCGGCCCGCGCGCCACGCTCGAGCCCGATGATCGGGCCACCGCGTTGCCGGCAGGCCCCGACGTCGAGTTGGCCTATGACCGTGACGTTTCGCCGAGCTCGCCGTTGGGGAGCGTGGTGACGTCATTTCTTACCGCCTACCTTGTCGGCCCGCCCGAGGACGTCGCGAAGTTCGTGACCGCAGATTCCGGCCTAACGGGGTTGGGCGCCTTGTATGACGCGCCGCTGAGCATCGAGGCCATGAAGGCCGATGCGGTCGCTGACGGGCCACCGGCACCCGACCAGCAGGTGCATGTGCTGGTGACGCTGACCGCCTCGCACAAAACGGGCGGCAAGAAGCCGATGCAGTACCCGCTGTTGCTGGTGGACGCCGGCGGCCGGTGGGCGGTGGCCGCTTTGGAGGACATGCCGGCGACCACGGGACGGCTGCTGCCGGCTGGCGGTCGATGAAATCAGCTGGACCAGACACGATTACCGAAGGAAAGAAAACATGACGCACACAATCATCAGCGCCGCGGGCGGCCTCACCATGGCGGCCCGCGCGGCGCACGTCCACGTGCTCGCCGCCTACGGCGGCGGACTGACGTGGACCGACATGATGTGGGGCACGTTCTATGAGTGGAAATGGTGGGCCGCTGGCGGGTCAATCATGATCCTGTGCACGACCGGGATTTTCATGCTTGGCCGCGCCCGTCTCATCGGCGCCGGGCTCATTGCCCTGGGCCTGGCCTTCGGCGTGTTCTTTGCCCGGATTGAGCACTTCATCGGGATCAGCCAGAACACCGAACAAAAGATTGAACATAATCAGCACGGCAATCCCTTCCAACGGGTGTCCTAGCGCGGATCGATGAGCACCGCCAACGATCCCAGCACGGGCTGGGTAGCACGCTCGTTCACCCGGGCCCGCGTCATGGGCACCTACTTGGCGCGTATACCACTGGGTGACAAGAGTTTCGACCTTCCAGCTGTCCTGAACCGGGCTCAGCTCCTTGCCGCGGTCTGCGGAGCGATCATCGCCGTTATCGCATGGGGCGTGGGAACCATCCTGGGTCTCGGCGCCTGGCTGTGTTGGCCCGTGGCGGCGGTGACCGCGGTGATCGTCATCGCGATCAAGTTCGCACCGGTTCCCGACCGCGGAGCGTCACTGTTTATCGGCGGACATGTGCGAATGGCGCTGGCACGGTTGCCTTTTGCCTCGACTCATGAAAGCAGCGTGGCTCGACACCGGCGCCGGCCTCACACGGTGCGCGCGTCGATGCGGATCGAATTCCATGCCGCGCCGGTATCGCGGCCACCCGCCGCTCAGGTGCCAGCCCAACCGCGGCCGGTTAAAGGGAGGCGCTGATGGCCCGTCGCTCGGTGGCACCCAAGCAGGACGTGTACGGAAATCTTCATTTTTCACCGTTCGGGGTATTCGCGTACTGGATTTTGACACCGCCAGATAAACCATTGGCCAATCACGCCCGTAGCGCGGCGATCGCCGGCGCCCACCGGCGCCTGACCGATCTGCTGCCGCTGCGGCCGACGTTCGCGGGCACCTCGTCGCTGAAAGATCCCCGATTCATCTATCACCAGCAGGCCAAAGGCGTTGACCTCAACGCTCATCCGCTTTACGAAGCGGTGTGCCTGGCCCGCCAGCTGGAGGCCGAAGGCACCGAGCCGCGGTTCTCGGTGGACTGGATGTGGGTACGGCTCGAACGCGGGTCCGGCCCCATCGCGGCACTGAACCATCGGCTGGCCCGCATCGGCCTATTTGCCCCGAGGCCCACGCAGGAGAACATCGATCTGTACTGGGAAGCCATGCTCGATGTGGAACGCCTCATCCCGGCAGAGTTCGCACCGCTACGCCCCAACGGCGCCCAGATTCGATGGCTGTGGCGCCGCCAGCACACCCTTGGGGTGCTCGATGAGCCATGTCCGTTGCCGGAATACCGCGACAGCGCGCTCACCGGTTACACCTGGCAACCTTCCGTCGACCTCGACGAGGGCGACGGCACCGTGGCGGGCGATCAGCAGCCGATGGTCCGCGTCACCAGTTTCGACGACGGCCACTGGGTGAGCTATCAGATTCACGCTGAAGTGACCAGCTTCCCCGCCGGCGGTATTTATTTCCCAGGGTCTGATTTCACCGGCCTGATTTCCAACGTCGTCAACGACCGCACCGGCCAACGAGTACATGTCGACTGGACAGAGCGCGCCCACCTGCTGCCGTTAGGTAAGGCCCGCCGGCGCAACCAGGCTGGCCACCGCAAGATCAGCGAACAGTACGAGCAACAGGCCGGCCGGCGGACCACCCAGGAACTCGCTGAAAGCCAGGAAGCTCTCGACGATTTCGAGGAAGAACTGAGCGTGCACCCGCGCGAGGCCGAAGTCGTGTTCACCACGATTTTCAGCGTCGGGGCACCGACCCCACAGGAAGCCCGCGCGGGCTACAACGCGTTGCGCGAGGCGCTCGAAGAACCCCACGTGCAACTGGCCGCGATGGTGGGCCAGCAGCGCCGGTTGTTCAAGGCCATCCGCCCGGGCGTGGAGGACCTGTCCATCTTGTCGGCGAGCGCGCAATACACCAGCCGCACCGGCTGGTCACGGTATATCCCATTGTCCACCAGCAGATTCGGCGACACCGAAGGCCGCGCGGTGGGCATCAACAAGATGTCGGGTGAGTTGGACTTCGTCTTCCTCAACACCCGCGGCGAGGCACGCCGCGTCATGTCGGGTGGGATGATCATCGGCGGCGACCCACGCAAGGGCAAGACGCATTTCGCGATGCTCAACGCCGCCGAAGAAGCCATTTCCGGGGCGTGCGTGGTGATGTTCGATGCGGCCCGCGGACAGCCTTGGCGCCGATTCGCGTCCAAGGTTCCGGGGTCGGGTGTGATCAACCTCGCTGACGGTGAGTTCACGGTGTGCCCGCTAATTCTGATCGGCGGCTCGGTGGGCAACGAGCTGCTGACCAACGAGTTGTGCCGCATCGCCCGCGTCACCGGGCCCGTCGCCGCCGAGCTACGGCTGCTGGTGGCCAGCCGCCAGTGGACGTCGACGTCGCAGCTGCTCGATCACATGACCAGCCCGCAGTGCCCTCAACCGCTGGTCCCGTTGGGCCGCGAACTGTTGAGCTGGTCGACGACGGTGGCCGGGCAAGCGTTGTTCGGCCGCTACAACCGGCAGACCGGACTCCACGAGCCGCTGCCGGCGCTGTCGTTGGGAACGCTCGGGTTGGTGGTGGTGGAAACCCAGGACTTGGACTTGCCCACCGAGGACGAGGTAAGAGCTGCGGCCGCCGGCGGGCCGGCGCTGACACCGGGACAGATGATTGCCCAGTCAGCGATGGCGTTGTTCGCCGTCTATCTGCGGAAGGTGTTTTACGGCAGGCAATCCCGAGACATTCTCGGCTTTGACGAGGGGTGGCGGACCGTGTCGCTGAAGATCCTCAAGGATCTGGTGTTCGAGACGTTCCGCACCGGGCCGGCGGCCAACACCGATGTGTGGCTGATTTCGCAAAAACCCTGGCGTGATTTCACCGACCAGGACGAGGACCTGGCGCGGGTGCGGGTGATGTTCAGTGTCGAAGACCTTCCTGAGGCGAAGTTGGCGTCTCGCTGGATAGGTGTGGATCCTGATCAGTACCCTCACATTCCTGAATGGCTGTCGACGGGCCTGTCTCCGCAGAATCGGGTGCGGGATGCGTTTCACCGCAGCTCGGGTCAGGAAGTCATTGCCCGTGATCGCATGGGCGAGTGCCTGATTCGCACCGGCGATGGTGAGCTGGGCTGGATGAAGAGCTTCGAGATGGTGTTCCCCGAGTGGGAAGCCGCCGCCGACACCCGTCCACAACTGACCTGACCACACCCTAAAGAAGTTGGAGCCTGTGAGTTTTTCCCAGAAGTGTCCCCACCCAGTACGGGCGGTAGCCCTCGCTGTCGCCGAGGAACTCCGCGGCCGCGGTTACGACGCCGCCGCCGCGGACGCAGTGGGCGGTGACATCACGGTCCGCGCGGTGCATCTCGAGGGCTGGCGATATCCGGACGGGCACTGGGAGTTTCACGACAGCCCAGCAGAGATCAGCGTATTCACCGAAACCGATGAGCAACACGCCCGGCAACTACGGTGCTCGTTCGTCGACCATCGGGGCGAGATGCAGGTCCCTGTGTACGGTTCACCAGCGGCCATAGCCGACTGGATCACCCAGGAACTGCCACCGGCGGGTCGCCCGACATGCCAGCTGGAGCACCATCCCAACTTCATCGACGCCGACACCGGGGCGATACCACCGGACTGGTTTGCTCGCTGGAGCGAGCACGACGAAAGCGTGCCGGGATGACTCCGGCTGCGTGGCAGTGCTTCACCGCATGGTCGGTGACCCTTCCGCCGCGGCAGCGGATGCTGCTACGCGCTTTGGCGGCTGCCCAAATCACGATGGTGCTGCTGATGGTGTTCGCGCCGCATGCGGCGGCCGCCGGCCTGGACGCGGTTGTCGGGTTCACCGGCGTGCGGGACTCCTATGGGGTTCCGTTGGTGAGCAACCGATTCATCAACGGCGATGACAGCCTGTTCGACTGGAACGGTGTGCTGCCCCGTATCCACGCCGGCACAAGCATTTCCACCGGAATTGTGAACGCGGTCGGCGAAGCCGAGACGGCGTGGATCGTGGTGTCGGTGTCGATCTTCTTGTGGTTGATCCGGGCGCTGCGGTCGGTGTTTTGGAACCATCTGATCGGCAGCGTCTTTTCGTCGGTCGGTCTGGGTATGAATACGTTGCTCAATTCGACACCGGCGCTCGCGGCCGGAATTTTGGTGGGCACTTTCGGCGGTGTGTTGGCGATCGGTATGGGCCATTACACGGCGGGCCGGCTGACGATCGGGTCGACGTGGGCACTGGGCATCGTGGGTGTGCCGCTGAGCAAGCATGTTGGCTCGGAGATGTTGGCGCCGTCAGGATGGATCGACAAGATTCGCGTCGTGGCTGAGGGCGCGGCCGGAGTGTTGATGCGCCAGGGGCGTGACATCGGGGCCGCCACATCGGGTTTGGATGGCCGGGCCAATAAGTTAGAGACCGGGTTCGCTGATGCGACGCGGGCCGCTCTGCAGGATTGGATGCTGGGCCGGGTGGTCGATCCGGGCAAGGTTACCGATAACGCGGCCGGGTCAGGCGCGGGCTCGGATGCGGCGTGCTCGCAGGCCTGGACGGCGGGCCAGCGCAGCGGCGACCCGATGGTCTTGGCCCAGCGAATGGCCGGTGATCCCGCCCACCATGTCGCCGCTGCCTGCCCGCACGACGTGTTGATGCACATCCAGCATGTGAATTTGTTCGACGGGGTGTTCATCATGGTGCTGTTGTGGGCGTGCCTGGGTATCGGCGCCTGGTTCGCCTGGTGCGGCCTGAACTGCCGGTTCCGATTCATCGCCCACGGAGCGTTTGCGCCGGGGTTTTTGGTGTATGGGCTGTTCCCGACGTTTCCTCGCCGGTTCCTGAAGTTGGTGTCGGCGGACTTTGTCGTGCAAGGGCTCTCGGACGGTGTCTACACCATCTTGACGGGCCTGTACGTGATGATCTTGATGGGGACATGGGTGGTCGTGGGTGCGTTGCCGGTGATCGGTGTGCTACCTACCGGACGGCTGATGATCACGGCGATGATGATGGTGCTGTTCGTCGGGTACGTCGCGCATGTGCGCAAACTTCACCGGATGGCCGCCCAGCTACCGGCGGCCGGCAATGTGTCGCCGGCGAAGCTTGCGGCGCCGGCGACGATGGCGGCCGGTGCTGGACTGTCTGCGATGGCGGCTTCGCGCGGTGGTCGCTTCACCGCGGGGTCGGGTGGCCGTGCGGGGGTGAACAATAAGGCGACGTCGTCGCGGATCAACGCGGGTTTGCAGGCGGCGCAGATCGCGTTGTCGCGGTTGCATCCTGCGGTGTCGGCGACGGCATCTATTGCTGGCGGTTTCGGCTCGGCCGCTTTGAGCGCGGCCGTCCAGAAACGCGCCGCCGATCAGGAAAAGAAAGAATCCGGCGGCGGCCGCGGGTCGGCGGCTGTGCCGTCACCTGCTGGGCGCGGCCCTAGCGGGCCTGCTGGCCGCTCGTCAGCGTCAGGCGGTTCACGGCCCGCTGATCATGTCCAGCGGGCCCAGCAGCGGGCGTCTGCGGCACGTTCGGATGCCGCGGCGGTGACCCGTCAAACCGCGCTACAGCGGCCCGGTGGTAAGTCGCGACCGGTCGGCGGCCCGGGATCGGGCTTTAGGTCATAGCGCAAAGCAGCTAAACGTATTCTGCGACACAGCAGTTCAGTGGAGAGAGGATTCGGATGTTCGTCTACAAGTTGGCCGACCCCGTAGCCTGAGCAACTAAAGACAGTTTCTACCAAGGGAATACGCTCGGGACTGGACGGTTTCGAGTTGAAGAGAGGAACCTGATGTTTGTCTACCAGCATGCGGGCGTGGTTGGTGCCGACGACCTCTACAACGTGGGTTTCTACCGGGCTGACGGCCGGTTCGAGGTTGTCCACTCGCGGCAGCTTCGAGATGAGGCTGAGTCGAAGGTGCATTACCTCAATGGAGGCACCACCCAGCGAATCGAGTCCTTGCTTGAGAAGCTCGCCAGCGACACCGACGACTTGCTCGCCGAAATAAGGCTTTTCAGAGAGCAGCCGGGGCTTTAGCGAGCTTTACAGTCCGCCCGCCAGCGTCGCCATCACGACCTGCTGGACTGTCAGCGGGCCCACAGCGGACGCGCACGTCACCGTCCATGTCGTAGCCAACATCTACAGTCAGAAGATGGCGGAAAAGTCTTTTTGGCATGGTGGACGCCGCGGTATCACGGTGGGCCAGTTCATTCGGGCGCCGCGGGAGCGTCGGCGAGAATGGTCGGCTCTAGAGCGCCAGCAAGAAGCGCACTACGCCCGTCACGGCTATGACTCTGACCGCGACCCGAAGCGGGTTTACTTCACGACTGACCGTGAGCTTGCGCGCGGTTGGGCGATGAATGACATGCTCGCGCTGGAAGGTGGTGGCGCGCTGTACCGGGTGAAGCCGATGCCGCCCAGCTCGTTGGAGCCGGACCCGGACTACGCGGCCACCGGGTTTTCGGCTCGCCGTGCGGTGGTGCTGGAGGTGGCCGAAGACCCGGTGCAGATGGATGCCGAGGCCGCCACCCGCGCGGTGTGTGCGAAGTACTCGTTGTGGACCGATGGCGGCCGCATGTACGACGACGAGGGTTACATGCAGCCGCCGGCAACGCACCGCCAGGGTGGGGCGACCCCGGAGTTGTACCGGCATCTGGGCCGGTGGTTCCTGATGCCGCCTGGGCACAGTCTGGTGTTCCTAGACGGTCAAATATTTCTCGCTCCGACATCATCGGCGAGTTAAAGCGGTAACGCCCAAGCGATCACGGCCCGTCAGGTGTTGATGAGGATGCGGCCGCCGAGTAGCTCGGCGATGAGTTCGATAGCGTCGCGTTCCACCTCGTCGCCGGTGTCATCGGGTGGCCCGTGGTCCATCGCCGTGGCCCAAAAGCTTGTGTCGACGTCAGGATGCTGCACGGGCATCCGCCGCTCGATTTCGTCACTCAGGGCGTTGTCGCGGGCCTGAGCGCGGTCGTCGAGCCAGGCCCGCCATTTCTCCCGCTGGTCACGGTAGCGGGTAATGCGTTCCTGGCGGACGCTGTCGGTGTCGTGGGCGGCCGCGATGCTGTCCAGTGTCGTTGGGCCCGGCCCTACGGTCCCGCGGCCTGTACGGGCGATCAGGCCGATGATTTCCAACGCGGTGAGGGTTTCATCGCCGGCCGTTCGTGAAACCCGCGCGGCGGCCAGAATGTCGGCGCGGTTAGTCAATCCGTGGTGCGCAACCAGCTCGTAGATCCGGCGTAGGTGATGGCCAACAACCCACCAGGCGTCGTGTACGGGTTCGATCCGCACCCTTTCGGGTCCAGCGGGATCACTGGTGATGCTGTGGGGAGTGGTCAGCGCGTAGCAGTCGGCGTCGACGTTGACGGCCGGCCTGGTCAAGATCAGCGGTGCGCCCGGGCGATCTCGAAGGTCCCGCAGGACCCGCCATACCGTGTCCGAGCTGAGTAGCCCGCTGCCCAGGGCCAGGTTGCGGCCGCCGACTGCTACCACCCACACCCCGTTGATGACTTCTCCGGTCGCGTAGGCGTGCCAGGCCAGCGTTTGCAACACCGCGTACACGGTCCAGCGGTACCGTTTACCGGCGAACTCGACGTCCGCCCACAACGCGGCTGCCGCCAGCCAGCGCCGAAGATCGGCCGGACCCCACGGCCCGGTTTTCTGGCCACTTCCTGATGTACCCCCCGGTGAGTACTTTCCCTTGTGCTGCGGATGGCGGTATTTGAGGGTGTTTGTGCACAGCCAGGTCAGGGCGCGGTGAAAGTCCTTGTCCAAGGCGGTGCCGGCGCGGTGCTTGTAGCGGGCGTAGGCGCCGCCGAGGCCCGCATGCCAGGGGCCTCCGGGGGCGATGAGCGCGGCGATGCTGGCGCGGCTGTGGCCGCGGGCGATCGCCGCGGTGATGACGGCCAGGCGGGCTTCTGAGGGGCTGTCCCACTGACGCTGCCCGGTGGCCATCGCGCCGTGCACGGCGAATTCGGCGATGTCGGGATGCATGGGGTCATCGCGCACGTAGTCCGGGGCCAGACGCTGATCGTCGCCGGAACCGGTGCAGTACGCGGTGATATCGACGTGATCGACCACTGTGGTCGCGGCGGGCTGGCTGGTGGGCGCGCGGCGAGGTTTGACGGCGCCGAGCAGTTCAGCCAGCCGCGGCAGCAAGGCCGGGTCTGAGCGGGTGGCGAATGCGTCGACGGCCGCGGCGAGGGTGCCGTCGAGCTGGCGGTATCCGCCCTGTTTCGCCGGTGTCCCTGGGGCGCTCAGGCAGGCGTACTGCGGGTCGGTGGTGTTGGGGTTGGAGTCCAGTGTCGGCAGGCGCGCGGCCAGAAGCCGTGCGATATTTCGTACTTCGTCGAACCCGGCGGTAGTGCCAATAGCTAACGGGCACAACAGATGCGCGCCGCTGGGTGAGTGGTCGGTGACTACTTTGCCGCCGCAGCGGGTGATCCATTCCGTGGCGGTGGCCAGGTCAGCGTCCACGGCCGCCCGGCCGCCGCGTTTGTCGTCGAAGTCCAGGTACAACAGTGTGGTCCGCAGTCCTTTACGGGTGAACATGTACAGCGCAGCCGGCCTGCTCGGCAGCGTCGTGGACAGATCGCCGGTGTCAGAGAACTTGCCGGTGTCCGGGTCGAACAGCCGCATCGAGCGTCGCCCGGGCGCCGCGATGAGCGGGGCCAGTACTTTCCACACCAGCTCTGGCCGATCCGGGTAGGCCGCCTTGTGCCTGTGGGTGGTCATCGGCGGTCGTCGGTAACGCAGCAGCAGACGCGACCTGAGAGTTGCTGTCGCCGCGCTGATTGGGGTGAGCAGTGACCATCGGCGCCGCCGCGCTGCACAGCGGGCGACCAGGGATGATCGCATCGCGATGCCAACGTTTGATCACGGTTTACGCACAAGTTTCGCGGCGTAACTGTTGCAGGGGCCGCGCATGCGCTACCGTGAGAGCTGTCGCCGTTCAAATCGACAGATCCCTTCGGGATAACGGGTGGGAAACCCGGAGCCGAGCTGGTAACTCGGTTTGAACCTCCAGACGTGGCCCCGCTTCGGCGGGGCCTTCGTCATGTCAGCGGGGTCTCCGCACACCACTGTTCATATGTCACGTCTGCCCGGCCTGTCGGCGTTCAGAGACTGGCACTGGGCGGTGGGTGCTACATGGCCAGCGGCAGACCCTCCTCCCCGATGTCGAGTTCGCGGACGAGCTCGGGAAAGCCGACGTGCTGGCAGACGATGTCGGCCAGCAGAGTCGAGCGGTCGATGCCGAGCCGCTTGTAGTCGTCCTCGATGAGGTTGGCGACGGCCCGCGGCGGCCGAAGTTTCACGTGCGGGCCCAGTCGGCGGCCTTCGGTGGTCAATTCCTTTGTGGCCGTGTGTGATTCGAGCAGCAACTGCTCAGAACGATGTGTCATGAGGTCGCGGCGGCCATAGTGCAGGCAGACAATGTCGGTAAGGATCGCGGTGCGGTCTGTGCAGTGGTCTGCCGCCGCGGCATCGACGGCCTGCAGGGCCGCGGCCGGCAGTTTCGCAGTCATCATGGCCCGGTCGCCCTTTGAAGGGCGACCTGTCTTAGCTGGTCCAGTCATGCGGTTGATCCTGCCCGGTCCATTTCATGAAACGCCGCAGACACGCCGAAGCTCAGAGGGTATTGATTTTGCTTTTGGTTTTTACTTCCGCAGTTTGTGACTGCTCTTTCTGCCGCTGTCACGATCGTCTTGTTTTGGGAGGAACGGAGGGTTGCGGGCGGTGGGACAGCGCGTGCGCCGCGGATTCGACCGCGGCCGGTTCCATGAGGCCGTCGAGGCCTCGGGTGTCTCCCGCTCGGATCTGGCGCGCCTCGCGGGCATTTCGTCGGCAACTATCCATTCGTGGGAACGACGCGACGGGGCTCCCGACATTGAGCGACTGGCTCGAATCGCCGGAGTGCTTGGCCACGACGTCGACGAGTTCGTGCAGGTCCCCGATGACGAGTGCATGCCATCGGATCTGCGAGTCCGCAAAGGACTCACGCAAGTACAGCTGGCATCGGCGGCGGGCCTGAGCACCACGGTCGTCTCGGCGTTCGAGCGCGGTGAAACGCGCTGGTCCAGCCGGAAGGCTGCGAGGCTGGCCCCAGTGCTCGGTGTCAGCGTTGATGAGCTCGAGGCGGCGTGGGAGCGGGCTCGCACACGTCCTGCCGGCAGCCCACCCTGACCGTGGCCGGCGGCGGTCAAGCCTGCTTAGGTGCACGGCCGGAGATGAAACCACTCCTCCCCCACTAGCGCCACCAGCACGACCGGCACCCGTGCTTGAGGCGGCCGGTGTTTGGTCGGTGTTGTCGGCCTAATGACCGTCCCGATGCACAGCATGTAGAACAAGTACGTAGTACATTGGGGTTATGAGTGAAGTATCGATACGAACGCTCAACCAGGAAACGTCGAAGGTCTTAGCCCGAGTCAAGCGCGGCGAGGAGATCACCCTTACTGAGCGCGGCGAGGTAATCGCCCGAAGTAACCCGGCGGCCGCCGGTCTTCTCGACTCGCT
>NZ_JBYCLA010000386.1:0-7311 GCF_057473665.1 Mycobacterium sp. TH-M25 | reverse complement strand
TCACTCGACGACTCGACGACGAACAGTGCCGGCTTGCCGTTGAGTTGGGCTGCGACGATGAACAATTCGGCGTCGGCAGCCGCCGGGACCAGCGATTTGATGCCGTTGAGCCGGTAGCCGCCCGGCGTGCGGACCGCGGTGGTCTTCAGCGCGGTCGGGTCGAAGAGCGGCTGCGGCTCGGCGATCGCCACGCAGGCCTGCGGAACATTGTCGCCGGCGAATTCCTCGAGGTAGGTCGCTTGTTGACCGGCGCTGCCCCAATGTGTGAGTGCGGCGGCGACACCGGCCGGCGCCAGGATGGGCAGCGCCAGGCCCATGTCGCCGTAGGCCAGCGCCTCGGCGACCAGCACGTTGGTGACGCTGGAGCGCTCGGCGGCGATGCCGTCGAAATCCTCGGGGATGTTGATCGCGGCGATACCCAGCTCGGTGGCTTTCTTCACCAGGTCCGGGGGATAGGTGGTGGCGGCGTCGGCGTCGTGAGCTGCCGGCCGCAGCACCTCTGCGGCGAATTCCTCGACCGTTTCGACGATCATTTTCTGGTCGTCGTCCGGTGTGAGGTCGTAGTAGTCCTTGCCGCTGGTCTTGAGTCGCGTGGCACCGCCACGCAGGCTTTCGACCTTTTTGAACTGCCGATTGGCCGCCCCGGCTGCGGAGAAGACCTGCTTGGTGCCGTAGCGCAGGGTCCGGTTCAGCGGGTCGCGCAGGCCGTACTTGTCCAGAAACTCCTGGCCGACGAGTGGCGTGAGCAAGCCGATCGCCACGTCGATGCCAGTGCGCTTGTGGGTTTGCTCACCGATAGCGGATTTGCCACCGCTGCGCTTCGGGCGCTGCTTGGATCCGTCTCGTGAGCCGTTTGTGGAGGTGACAGTGTTTGTCATGAATGCAGCCTCGTTCGTTGGGGCAATGCGGTAAACCTATCTTACTCCAAAGTAAGATAGAAGGTAGCTGTTACCTAGCTCACAGTTCCGGCTCGCCGGGGGAGAGCTTCCGCAGTACCTGGTCGTGCAAGAGGCCATTGGAGGCCACCGCGTTGCCGCCGTGCGGCCCGGCGGTGCCGTCGAGGCTGGTGAACGTGCCCCCCGCCTCGCGGACCAGAATGTCCAGCGGCGCGAGGTCCCACACCGACACCTCCGGTTCGGCTGCGATGTCGACCGCGCCCTCGGCCACGAAGCAATAGGACAGGAAATCGCCGAACGCGCGAACCCGCCAGACCTCGTCGGTGAGGTCGAGGAAGCGGTCCCGAGCGCCGAGGTTGGCCCACCCGGACAGGCTTGAGAACGACAGGCTGGCCGAATCCAGTTGTGCCACTGAGGAAACCGAGATGCGTCGAGCAGGTTTATCGCCGACGGCGACGAACGCGCCTTGGCCGGCCGCAGCCCACCAGCGACGCTGGAGTGCAGGCGCGCTGATCACCCCGACCAGCGGCACCCCGTCGTCGAGCAGTGCGATCAGGCTGGCCCACACCGGCACGCCGCGTACGAAGTTCTTGGTGCCGTCGATCGGGTCGATGATCCACTGTCGCCGGGCCAACGTGGTGGTGCCGCCGAATTCTTCGCCGAGGACGCTGTCTTTCGGGCGGAGCCGGGCCAGCGTCGCTCGCAGACCCGTCTCGACCGCGTGATCCGCGTCGCTCACCGGCGTGAGGTCGGGTTTGGTGTCGACTTTCAGGTCGACCGCTCCGAAGCGGGCCAGCGTCACCCCGTCGGCCTGGTCGGCGAGGGCCACGGCCACCGCGAGGTCGTCGTCGATCATCTGACCGCCTTTCGCTGTTCGTCGGTGTCGTCGTCGACACCGCATTCTCGCCTACGCGGGCTCGTTTCGAATCCGTTCATCCCGGGGACGCAGAATGACAGTTGCGGCGACAGTCGCCCGTCGCAGCAGAAGGGACTTTGCCGGTGTCGAACCAAAAACGAGGACAAGCTGCCCTTTTCGACGCATTGACAACCAAGGGCACAGCGTTCTCGCAGGCCGAGCGACGTGAGCTTGGCCTGCTGGGCTTGCTGCCGACGGCGGTCAAGACGCCAGACGAGCAGGCCGAACATTGTTGGCACGAGTTCTCGACGCGCCGCGACGATCTCGACAAACACATCTACCTGCGCGCCCTTCAGGATCGCAACGAGACACTGTTTTACCGGGTGTTGGTCGACCACGTCACCGAAGCGCTGCCCATTGTCTACACGCCCACCGTCGGAGAGGCCTGCCAGCGCTTCAGCGAAATATACCGGCGGCCAAGGGGTTTGTTCGTGTCCTATCCCGACCGCGACCTGCTGGACCAGGTGCTGGACAATCGGCCGCAACGCGAAGTCGACGTCATCGTGGTCACCGACGGTCAGCGCATTCTCGGTCTGGGCGACCAAGGCATCGGCGGCATGGGCATACCGATCGGCAAGCTGTCGCTGTACACGCTGATCGGCGGCATCGATCCGGCCCGCACGCTGCCGATTGTGCTCGACGTGGGAACCGATAACGTCGAGCTCCTCCAAGACCCGCGCTACCTCGGCTGGCGCCACCGCCGTATCGACGACGACGAGTACCACGCGTTTATCGACCGCTTCGTCACCGCGGTGCACAAGGCGCTGCCCAACGTCCTGCTGCAGTGGGAAGACTTCGCCACCGCCCACGCGCTGCCGATCCTGGGACGCTACCGCGACTCGTTGCTCACCTTCAACGACGACATCCAGGGCACCGCAGCGGTCACGGTCGGGGCATTGCACGGCGCCGCGAAAGTTGCCGGCCGGCCGTTGTCGGAGCAACATGTCGTGATGCTGGGCGCGGGCTCGGCGGGCATCGGGGTGCTGGACATGATTCGCCGCGAAATGGTGGCCGAGGGGTTATCGGAACAGGATGCCGCAGAACGGATTTGGGTGCTTGACGTGGTCGGTCTGCTCACTGATGACCGCGCCGACCTTTCGGACGCGCAGCGAGACTTCGCCCAACCTGCCGACCGGACAGCCGGCTGGGGTCTGTCGAGTCCGGCTCAACTCGCCGATGTCGTGCACCATGTCGAAGTCGGTGTTCTGCTCGGATTATCCACTGCGACGGGTGCGTTCACCGAGGCGATTGTCCGCGAGATGGCGGCTAAAACTGAGCGGCCGATCATCTTTCCGCTCTCCAACCCGACCAGCCGTGCCGAGGCGCATCCTGCGGAGCTGGATCACTGGACCGACGGACGGGCCTTGATCGCCACCGGTTCTCCCTTCGCTCCAATTCAGCGTGACGGCGTCGAACGTATTGTGGCGCAGTGCAATAACGTCTACATCTTCCCGGCCGTGGGGCTGGCGGTGACTGCCGCGCAGGCGACCCGGGTCACCGACGAGATGATGCGGGTCGCGGCGGCCACCCTCGGTGAAGCATCGCCCGCCCTCGACGATCCGAACCAGCCGTTGCTGCCGGCATGGTCGGATGCGCCCGAGGTGGCCGTCCGGATTGCTCAGGCCGTCGCGGTGCAGGCGGTGGCCGAGGGCGTCGCCCCGAAGCGGAGCGACGCCGAACTGGCCGAACGCATCAAGCAGGTGTATTGGCACCCCGACTACCGGACCGCGTCGGCCTGACGTCGGCGGACCTACCATGGCATCGTGTGGGAAATCCTCGCGGTGTTGTTGCTCCTCGCAGTCGGCGCGGGCCTGTTGGCGCCGCGGTGGTTTCGTCAACGGCCCGGTAACGACGCGTTGAACGCAACTCTGCTGATCACCGGTGTCAGCCCGCGGCCGGACGCCGTCGGCGAGCAGTACGTCACGATCACCGGCGTGATCGAAGGTCCGACAGTCAGCGACTACACCGTGTATCAGCGAATGGCAGTCGACGTCGACCGGTGGCCGGCGGTGGGGGAGTTGAAGCCGGTGGTGTATTCGCAGCGCAATCCAGAAAAGTGGTGGTTTGCGCCCCCGGAGCCGCCCGAGCCCACCGAGCCGTCGGCCGAGTGATGCTCAGCCGTGACCGATATGCAGCAGCTTGGTCAGGTTCGCCAGCTTCACCCGCGGCCGCCCGTGGGGCTCACCGGCTGAGCGTTCGTGCTCGTCGATCAACTTCCAGTGCGCATCCGTGACGAGTTTGGGCTGTCGTTCTACCAGCCACTCGGCGATCTCGTCGGCATGGTCGGAGCCAAAGTCGGCCAGGCCGGGTGCCGCGGTGAGGTCGGCGATCAGCGCGTCGACAGTGTCCTGGGAGTCTTTCTTGTTGGTTCCGATCACCCCGGACGGCCCGCGCTTGATCCAGCCGACGACATATTCATTGCGACTGCCGTCGATTCGGCCGTCGCTGTTGGGAATGGTGCCGGTTTTCTCGTCAAACGGCAGGCCTTCGGTGGGAACGCCGCGGTAACCCACCGAGCGGACCACCAATTGCACCGGCACCTCCTCACGCTCGCCGGTGTCCTTGGCGGTCACGCGTCCGCCTTGGTCGGTGACCAGTTCGTTGTGTCCCACGATGATTTTCTCGACGCGTTCCCGGCCGACGATTTCTATCGGTGAGGTCTGGAAGCGGAACACGATCCGGCGATGGTTGGGGCGCGGCTCTTTACCGACGTAACCCTTGAGCACTTTGATGTTCTGCCGGCACACTTTGCCGACGGCCGCCGCGTCTTCCTCGGTGATGTTCTCGAAGTCCGCCGGGTCGACGATCACGTCGACGTTCGCCAGGTCTGCCAGTTCGCGCAGCTCCAGCGTGGTGAAGGCGGCCTGCAGCGGGCCGCGCCGGCCGGCGACGATCACCTCCTGCACGCCGCGGGGACGCAGCGACTCCAGCGCGTGGTCGGCGATGTCGGTCTTGGCCAGCTCGTCCGGTTCGGTCACCAGGATGCGCGCGACGTCGAGGGCGACGTTGCCGTTGCCGATGACCACGGCACGGCTGCCCGAGAGGTCCGGCGTGGCCGCCTCGAAGTGCGGATGAGCGTTGTACCAGCCGACGAAATCGACGGCGGCGACGCTGCCCGGCAGATCTTCGCCGGGGATGTTCAACGGCCGGTCGGCCTGGGCGCCGATCGCATAGACCACCGCGTCGTATTTCTCGGCCAGCTCCGCTGCGCGGATGTGTTCGCCGATCACGAGGTTGCCGAAGAACCGGAACCGGTGGTCTTCGGCAGTCTTCTCGAATTGCCTGCTGATCGACTTGATCTTTGGATGATCGGGCGCGACCCCGGAGCGAACCAGACCCCACGGTGTCGGGAGCATCTCGAGCATGTCGACGGCGACGTCGAATCTGTCGTCGGAGTCGGCGGCTTTGAGCAGCGAGGCCGCCGCGAAGAATCCCGAGGGACCCGACCCGACGATCGCAACGTGATAGGGGCGCATAAGCCACGATGCTAAACGCCCGCGCTGGTCGTCCGTAGCGGACGACGGTGGATTGCTCCGCCTTCTCGCTGGGTCAGCCCGAGCACGTCGTCGCCGCCGGCGCTGCCCGGCCGGTAACGTGAGCAGGCGTGGACCCCGACCTTCAGGCTGAGATCGCAGCTCTTGACTCCACGCTGACCACGGTGGAGCGGGTGATCGACGTCGACGGTCTGCGCAGCCGGATCGACAAGCTCGAGCACGAAGCCGCCGATCCCAACCTGTGGGACGACCAGGCCCGCGCGCAGCGTGTCACCAGCGAGCTTTCCCATACGCAGGGCGAGCTGCGGCGCGTCGAAGGCCTGCGCCAGCGGCTCGACGACCTGCCGGTGCTCTACGAACTGGCCGCCGAGGCCGGCGCCACAGGCGCCGAGACTCGAGCCGAGGCCGACGCCGAGCTGAAGGCACTGCACGCCGACATCGAGGCCTTGGAAGTGCGCACGTTGCTCTCCGGCGAGTACGACGAGCGCGAAGCGCTGGTCAATATTCGCTCCGGTGCCGGTGGTGTGGACGCCGCTGACTGGGCCGAGATGCTGATGCGGATGTACCTCCGCTGGGCTGAGCAGCACAACTACCCGGTGGAGGTGTTCGACACGTCCTACGCCGAAGAAGCCGGGATCAAGAGCGCGACTTTCGCGGTGCACGCGCCCTACGGCTACGGCACGCTGTCGGTCGAGCAGGGCACCCACCGACTGGTGCGGATCAGCCCGTTCGACAATCAGAACCGTCGGCAGACGTCGTTCGCCGAAGTCGAAGTCTTGCCGGTGGTGGAGACGACCGATCACATCGACATCCCCGAGGGCGATTTGCGCGTCGACGTGTATCGCTCCAGCGGCCCGGGTGGTCAGTCGGTGAACACCACCGACTCCGCGGTTCGGCTCACCCACATCCCGACAGGAATCGTCGTGACTTGCCAGAACGAGAAGTCGCAGCTGCAAAACAAGGTGGCAGCGATGCGAGTGCTTCAGGCAAAGTTGTTGGAACGCAAGCGTTTAGAAGAACGCGCTGAGCTCGACGCGTTGAAAGGTGACGGCGGCAGCAGCTGGGGTAACCAGATGCGATCCTATGTGCTGCACCCGTATCAGATGGTCAAGGACCTGCGCACCGAGTACGAGGTGGGTAACCCGGCCGCGGTTCTCGACGGCGACATCGACGGATTCCTGGAAGCAGGAATCCGGTGGCGTAACAGAAAAGATGACGACTAACACCACGCTGCTGGCGGCGAGCACGCCCCAGCGCTGGCATGAGCTCTGGCACGACGAACTTGGCCAGTGGTTCATCACCCGCGGTCTGCGAATCATGATGGTGGTGATAGCCGCGGTCTTGGCGGTCCGGTTTGTCACCTGGGTCACCGCACAGATCGCCCGCCAGCTCGACGAACGTTTCGTCGAAAGCGACGCGTTGGTCCGGTCGGAATCGTCCAAGCACCGGCAGGCCGTCGCCTCGGTCGCGCAGTGGGTGTCGATCGTCATGATCGCGATCTGGTGCATCGTGCGGATCGCCGAAGTGTTCAACTTCTCCGTCGCAGGCCTTGTCGCGCCGGCGACGGTGGTCGGGGCCGCGCTGGGCTTCGGCGCTCAGCAGGTGGTCAGGGACATCCTCGCGGGATTCTTCATCATCGTCGAGAGGCAGTACGGCTTCGGCGATCTGGTCACACTGACTGTTGTGTCGGCAACAGACGCCAGTGGCACGGTCGAGAACGTCACGCTGCGGGTGACCCGGCTCCGTTCACCCAACGGCGAGGTGCTGACCGTTCCGAACGGCCAGATCGTCAAAGCGATAAATCAGTCCAAGGACTGGGCCCGCGCAGTGGTGGACATTCCCGTCGCGACGACCGCCGACCTCAACCGGGTCAGCGAGGTGCTGCGTCAGGAGTGCGAGCGCGCCCGAGATGACCCGAAACTGGGCGATTTGTTGTTGGACGCGCCCACTTTGATGGGGGTCGAGACCATCGAGGTCGACACCGTGACCTTGCGGATGGTGGCCC
>NZ_JBYCLA010000385.1:0-6594 GCF_057473665.1 Mycobacterium sp. TH-M25 | reverse complement strand
GTGCAACGCGCCTTTGCGCCATGACGGGGCCGTCGGACCGGTGATTCGCAGGCTGGTGACCACGCCGTCACCGACCTCCGCAGCGATCTTGGCCAGCACCTGGCTCTGGATCAGCCGTAGTTGGGTCGCCCATGCGGTCGACTCGGCGCTGACGCTGAGGACCCCGTCCCGCAACGCCGTCGGGGTCGCGTGTTCGGAGATCTGGGCGCCGACCACCGCCGGCCACCGACCGAACACCGCGCCTTCGGCGACCCTGGGGGACCAGCCCTGCTTTTTCGCCAGATCCCGAGTAGCCCCCGCCAGCGGTTGCGGGTCACGCGCGTCGGGACCCGGGCCGGACCAGCGCCGGCGACCACTGCCGGCCACCCGGCGGGTCGGCGGTAGCCGGCGGCCGCGGCCGACGTCTTTACCTTGGGTGCGGGCTGCGCCGCGGGCTTCCTCCAGGACCCGGCGCACGAGATCCATCCCTTTGACGTGGCTCGGATTCTCCAGCGGTGCGGCGTTGGGTTCCGGGGTGTCACGGTCAAGTTCCATTGCCATCCTCCTTCTCGGCGTCGACGATCGCCGAGGTCGGCCCGGTTTCGTGGTCGTTCAGCGTGATGTCGACGCGGCCGGCCAGCCAATCCCGCGGAATGTCGTCCACCACCGCCGCGGTGACCAGCACCTGCTCCGCGGATGCGGCCGCGGCGGCCAGGGCTTCGCGGCGGGCCGCGTCGAGCTCTGCGAATACGTCGTCGAGCAACAGCACCGGTTCGCTGCCCTCCGCCCGCAGCAATTCGTAGGCGGCCAGGCGCAGCGCAAGTGCCATCGACCAGGATTCCCCATGACTGGCAAAGCCTTTCGCGGGCTGCTCGCCGAGTCGCAACTCGAGGTCGTCACGATGCGGGCCCACCAGACACACGCCGCGCTCAAGTTCCGCGGCGCGGCGTGCGGCCATCTTTTCCAACAGCGCTGCCTGCAGGGTGGCGACATCGGGCCGCTGCGGCTCGATGTCGATGCTGGCGTGGTAGACGATCGAAGCGGGTCGCGACGCCGGTGCCAACAGCTGATAACTCTTTTGCACCATCGGCGCCAGCTCGTTGACCAATGTGATTCGGGCCGCCATCAATTCGGCACCGTGGGTAGCCAGGTAGCCGTCCCACACATCGAGGGTATCCAGCGCTCCGCGGTCGGTGCGCAAGCGCGTGCCGGACGCGGACTTCAGCAACGCCGTGCGCTGGCGCACCACCTTGTCGTAGTCGGCCCGGATGCCCGCCACCCGTGGTCGGCGAACCGCGGCAAGATCATCGAGGTAACGACGACGGTCGCCGGGATCGCCGCGGACCAACGCCAGATCCTCGGGTGCGAACAACACCGCCCGCAACACGCCGACGACTTCACGCGGACTGCGCACCGGCGAGCGGTTCAGCCTTGCCTTGTTGGCCCGGCCTGCGGTGATCTCCAGGTCAAGGGCACATTCGCGGCCCTCGTTGACCACAATGGTCGATACCACCGCCCGCTGCGCGCCGACTCGGACCAACGGTGCGTCGGTGGCGACCCGATGCGATCCCAGTGTCGACGAATACCACAGCGCCTCAACAAGATTCGTCTTTCCGAAACCGTTGGGCCCGACGAATACCGTCCGCCCGGGTGTCAGATCGAGTTCGACGTTCGCCCACGACCGAAAGTCACGTAAGCCAAGATGACGGACGTACACCTAGCTACTAACCCGGTAGGCGAACCGGCATCAGCAAGTAGACGTAATCCGTCTGAAGAGCCGGGAAGGGTCCGCTGTCGGTGGGTGGCGCGTCGTCGCCGGCCGGCCGTAACACCGCGGGACGGCTCGGCGTGGTGAATCCGAACGACACCCGGTCGGAATGCAACGAGCTGAGGCCGTCGGTCAGATACGTCGGGTTGAACGCGATCGTGAGCGGTTCACCGGCGAACTGCACCGACACGTCTTCCTCGGCACGACCGACGTCGTCGCCTCCGGCCGACAGCCGAAGCGTGTCCTGCGAGAATTCCATCCGGACCTGCGCGCCGCGGTCGGCCACCAGCGCCACGCGCTTGATTGCCTCGGCCAGTTCGGCGACTCCGACAGTCGCGACAGCGGTGTGTTCGCTGGGCAGCAGTTGACGAAACTTCGGGAAATCCGCATCCAGCAGTCGGGTAGTGCTGCGCTTGCCGTTTCCGCTGATACCGAGAAGTCCGTCTTTGCCGACCGCGGCGCCGGCACCCAGCGACAGATGCACTTCGGCGCCGTCAGTCCCGTTCTTGGCCGCCTCCGACAATGTCTTCGCCGGCACCAACACCGCGGCCTCGACATCGGGCACTGCAGCCGCCCAGGTGAGCTCGCGAACAGCCAGCCGGAATCGGTCGGTAGCGGCCAAAACCACGGCATGACCTGAGATTTCGACCCTGATCCCAGTCAGCATGGGCAGGGTGTCGTCGCGACCGGCAGCGATGGCGACCTGGCCGATCGCCTCGGCGAAAAGGTCGGCCGGCAGCATACCGGTCTCATCGGGCAACGTCGGCAACGTCGGGTAATCCTCGACAGCCATCGTCGGCAAGGAGAATTTCGCACTTCCGCAGACCAGCGAGACCCTGGTGCCCTCCACCTGCACGTCAACCGGCTTGTTCGGTAGCGCCCGGGTGATGTCAGAAAGCAGCCTTCCAGATACCAAAGCTGTTCCAGGCGAGGCGATTTCGGCTGCCAGACAAACTTCTGCGGACACCTCGTAGTCAAACCCGGAGATGGTCAAGCCGGCGTCGGAGCCAGTCAGCAGAACGCCGGCCAACACCGGCACCGTCGGCCGAGACGGCAGGGTGCGCGCCACCCAGGCGACGGCGTCTGCGAAGTCGTCGCGCACCAAGCGGAACTTCAAGTCGGTCAGGCCGACGGCGGTCGTCGCCACGTCCATTGCGTCCCTTCAATCACCTCGAACAGCGCGGCCAGCTTTGGCGGCGCCACTTCTTGTGAACCTCGCCGACGGATGCCCGTGCCCGTACTTCATTTCGACTGCCGAACGGGCAGCCGAACCACAACCGTAGAGCGTCAGAGGCCATCTTGAAAGCTAATCGGAATCAGTGACACTCAGGGCGTTGGACACCGTGATTCAGGGTGTGGATCGGTTCGTCCCCAACAGCTTTTTCTGAAGAACAAATTCTGTAGATACATCAATAACAGTAATAAGGCCTGTGCAGATTGTGCACAGGGTGGTGTCTGTGCTGCTTGGAGCCTGCGTTGGGTTGTGTATGACACGGGCAGGGGTTGTGTGGTTTGTGTGCAGCGGTTGGGGAGCAGTCAGGGTTGTGGACGGACCCGGTGTTGGAAGGCCATGTGGAAGCCGACTGCGCACAGGAGTATGCACAGGCTCATGCTGTGACGGATGGTGCTCGCGAGTCCAAAGTTTTTTGACATTGCGTGTGACGAAACGCCTCGGTACCGCTGCGGAGCCCAAAAGCCGTGGGGTATTTGGCCACTCGATGCTCCGGTGGCCGGTACCGCTCAACGCTTCGAGCGCTGCCGAATCCGAGTGGTGAGCTCCTTGACGTGATCGAAGATCTCACGACGTTCGGCCATCTCGGACAGGATCTTCTTTTGCGCGTACATCACCGTGGTGTGGTCGCGGCCGAACGCCTGCCCGATCTTGGGCAGCGACAGGTCGGTCAGTTCGCGGCACAGATACATGGCGATCTGTCGCGACTGAGCCAGCGCACGGGTTTTGCCGGGCCCACGTAGCTCCTCCACCGTGGTGTCGAAGTACTCCGCGGTGGCGGCCATGATGGTCGCGGCGCTGATTTGCATCGTGCTGGCGTCGGCAATCAGGTCGCGCAACACGATCTCGGCGAGGGCTTTGTCGATCGGCGCCTTGTTCAACGAGGCGAACGCGGTGACCCGGATCAGCGCGCCTTCGAGTTCACGGATGTTGCGTTCGATGCTGCTGGCGATCAGCTCGAGCACATCGTCGGGCACATTGAGGCGCTCAACCTGCGCCTTCTTGCGCAAAATGGCGATGCGGGTTTCCAATTCCGGTGGCTGAACGTCGGTGATCAGGCCCCACTCGAACCTGGTTCGTAACCGATCCTCAAGTGTCGCAAGCTGTTTCGGCGGCCGGTCGGAGGAAATCACGATCTGCTTGTTGGCGTTGTGCAGCGTATTGAAGGTGTGGAAGAACTCTTCCTGAATACCTTCCTTGCCCTCGATGAACTGAATGTCGTCGACGAGCAACACGTCGACGTCGCGGTAGCTGCGTTTGAAAGCGACCTTGCGGTCGTCGCGCAGCGAGTTGATGAAGTCGTTGGTGAATTCCTCGGTCGAGACGTATTTGACGCGCATGCCCGGGAAGAGTCGCTGGGCGTAGTTCCCGGCGGCGTGCAGTAGGTGCGTCTTGCCCAGACCGGACTCGCCCCAGATGAACAGTGGGTTATATGCGCGGGCCGGTGCTTCGGCGATGGCGAGTGCGGCGGCGTGAGCGAACCGGTTCGACGCCCCGATGACGAAGGTGTCGAAGGTGTAGCGCCGATTCAGGCTCAGGCCGGCGGCAGCGTCGGCGGCTTGGCTGTGCGGCCGCTCGGTGAAATACGACGGCCAACTCTGGTGTGCGCTGGCAAGGGCTTCGCCGTCTTCGTCGATCTCGTCGATGTCGTCGATGTCGTCGAGGGGAGGTTTGGCCCGGTCGTCGGATTCATCGGAAGTCAGTGGGGAGATGCGCACACCGAGTTCGATCTGCTGGCCGAGTCGGCGGCTGAGCGCATCGGTGATCTGGGTGCGCAGGTGCCGTTCGATTTCGTTCTGGACGAAGCTGCTGGGTACGGAAAGAAGAGCGAAACCTTCGACGATCGTGAGCGGTTGCACCAGGTTGAGCCATGCTCGTTGCTGTGGTGTCAGCGGCGATACATAGGCTGTGCCGTTGAGGACGGTGTCGTCTGCGTGAAGTTCGCCGTTGAGTTCGGAGACGACCGCGCTCCAGACCGTCGCGAAACTGGATCCGGGATCCTCGGTCAACGACGGGTCCCCCTGAAATGCTGTAAACGTTCCACCGATAGTTCCGACAACAAACTGTCCACACTGTTATCCACAGGTGTGGACAGGTCAGCGGACGGCAAGCCGCAACTGACCCCTGACAGCTCGCGTGACCGGCGCTCGAGGCGGCCAGCATAATCGGGCTGGCTAGGAGGCCGATCCGCCATCCTTGCTTCGTTGTCCAGCGCCGTTTCCATGTGAAACAGCACCGACCGAAGCTAACAGTTTTCCGCGCCTGCGGCCAACCGTTCTGCAACATTCGGAATGGGCGGCACAAGATTGCTCCCTGGTCGGTGGCAGGTGTGACGGCAGTTAAAGGTCAGCCGGGGAACGCTCCTCGCTCGGGGTGGTTTGACCGGGCGAACGCACGTCAGTACCCTCATACAGTCGCCCCGAAAGTAGGCGACACGGCTGCGATTCGGGCGATCAGTCTGCCAGCGCGCCGGTTACCAGCAAGACGTAGAGCCTATCGAGGCGTCGTGGGTAGACGTGTGACCCGCTGGCACGGGGTACCGCGTCCGGCACGATGCCAGATGCAGCAAGGAGAGAGTCGTGGCAAAGGGCAAGCGGACATTCCAGCCGAACAACCGGCGCCGTGCCCGTGTGCACGGTTTTCGGCTGCGCATGCGGACCCGCGCCGGTCGGGCGATCGTCTCGAGCCGGCGCAGCAAGGGCCGTCGGTCGCTGACTGCTTGATATGACCCCGGTGTAGCGGCGGTGCTCTCCGCGCGGAACCGTATGACGCGGTCGTCTGATTTCGATGCGACGGTCAAGCGCGGAAAGAAATCCGTCCAACCGGACATGGTCATCTATATGCGGCGTGCAACCGGCGATCCTAAACTCGGGCTGATCGTCTCGCGATCGGTCGGTACTGCCGTGCAGCGGCACGGGCTCTCGCGGCGTCTGCGCCACGTTGCCCGGGAGGTGTTCGCTGATCTGACGCACTCCGAGCATGTGGTGATCCGTGCGCTGCCCAGCAGTCGCGATGTCGCGTCCGCCCGCTTGGGCGAGGAACTGCGGGCGGGCTTGCGGCGCATCGAGTCCAAGCGGTGAGAGCCCGGATGTCACGACTACGGGCCGCCGAATTCGCGCTCGCGCGCGGGCTGATCTTCGCTATCCAGCTCTACCGCCACATGGTTTCGCCGCTGCGGTTGCCGACGTGTCGGTTCACGCCGACCTGCAGTCAATACGCGGTCGACGCCCTGACTGAGTTCGGACTGGTGCGGGGGAGTTGGTTGGCCGGTGTCCGGCTGGTGAAGTGCGGCCCGTGGCATCAGGGAGGATGGGACCCAGTTCCGGAGCGCCACGCAGCCGCGGTCCAAGACTCGGACACCCCACCGACGTTAGAGAAGAGTGATTCTGTTGTCTTTTGACCCGTTCAGCCTGGACTACTTCTATTACCCGGTCTCGGCGATCATGTGGCTCTGGTACAAAGCCTTCTCTGCGGTGCCCGGCCTGGGTCCGAAGAATTTCCTCACCTGGACGCTGGCGGTGATGTTCCTGGTGTTCACCCTGCGTGCGATCTTGTACAACCCTTTCGTGCGCCAGATCCGGACCACGCGCCAGATGCAGGAGTTGCAGCCACAGAT
>NZ_JBYCLA010000384.1:0-8194 GCF_057473665.1 Mycobacterium sp. TH-M25 | reverse complement strand
CGACATCTTCGCTTATACCAGCGCGAAGATGCCGAAGTTCAACTCGATCTCGATCTCTGGCTACCACATCCAAGAGGCGGGCGCCACAGCGGATTTGGAGCTGGCCTATACGCTGGCCGACGGTGTCGACTACATCCAGGCCGGCCTGGACGCCGGCCTGGACATCGACAAGTTCGCGCCCCGGTTGTCGTTCTTCTGGGGCATCGGGATGAACTTCTTCATGGAAGTGGCCAAGCTGCGCGCGGGCCGGCTACTGTGGAGCGAGTTGGTCGCCGGATTCGGAAGCAAAAGCCCGAAATCCAGGTCGTTGCGGACCCATTCGCAGACCTCTGGATGGTCGCTGACCGCGCAGGACGCCTTCAACAACGTCGCACGTACCTGCATCGAGGCGATGGCCGCCACTCAGGGCCACACCCAGTCACTGCACACCAACGCTCTCGACGAGGCGCTGGCCTTGCCGACCGACTTCTCGGCCCGGATCGCACGTAATACTCAACTGGTGTTGCAGCAGGAGTCGGGGACCACGAGACCGATCGACCCGTGGGCCGGCTCCTATTACGTGGAGTGGCTGACTTATCAGCTCGCGCAGCGGGCACGCGCTCACATCGCCGAAGTCGCCGAGCATGGCGGAATGGCGCAGGCGATCAGCGAGGGCATTCCCAAGCTGCGCATCGAGGAAGCCGCCGCGCGGACCCAGGCCCGTATCGACTCCGGCATCCAACCGGTGATCGGCATCAACAAATACCAAGTCGACGAGGACCAGGAGATCGAGGTCCTCAAGGTCGAGAACAGCCGGGTGCGGGCCGAGCAGTTGGCCAAACTCGCAGAGCTGCGGGCACATCGGGACCAGGCCGTGGTCGAGGCCGCACTGGCCGAGCTGTCGCGTGCTGCCGAGGCGCATGGTCGCGCTGGTGCGGACGGGCTCGGTAACAATCTGCTGGCACTGGCGATCGACGCCGCTCGCGCCAAGGCCACCGTCGGCGAGATCTCCGACGCGCTCGAGAAGGTCTATGGCCGTCACCAAGCGGAGATCCGCACCATCGCCGGGGTGTACCGCGATGAAGCTTCGGGAGGCGGGAACATGACTTCCTTCTCTGACGCAACCGAACTCGTCGAGAAGTTCGCCGAGGCAGACGGGCGCCGGCCACGGATCCTGGTGGCCAAGATGGGGCAGGATGGCCACGATCGCGGGCAGAAGGTGATCGCTACGGCGTTCGCCGACATCGGATTCGACGTCGACGTCGGCGCCCTGTTCTCGACACCGGCGGAGGTCGCCCGCCAAGCCGCGGACAACGATGTCCACGTCGTCGGGGTCTCCTCGCTGGCGGCAGGCCACCTCACACTGGTGCCGGCGCTACGCGACGCGCTTGCCGAGGTCGGTCGCCCCGACATCATGGTCGTCGTCGGCGGCGTGATCCCGCCCGGAGACTTCGCCGAGCTGTACGCGGCGGGTGCCACCGCGATCTTCCCGCCGGGCACGGTAATTGCCGATGCGGCGCGCGATTTGCTGCATAAGCTGGCGGAACGACACGGATACACGCTGGACTGATGCTCGAACCAGCCCGCGAGTGTAACGTCACTGCGAAATCCGGCTTGGTTTTTCGCGGTAGCGTTACGCGCGCGACGCGAGGGGTCGAGGCGTGACGCCCCGGGATCTCGCCGAAGCCATCCGCGGTGGTGATCGGTCCGCGCTGGCGAGGGCGATCACGCTGGTGGAGTCGACGCGTGCCGATCATCGTGCTCGCGCGCAGCAGTTGCTGCTGCAATTGATGCCGGCATCCGGCAGCGCCCTGCACGTGGGCATCACCGGGGTGCCTGGCGTCGGCAAGTCGACCACCATCGAAGTGCTCGGCATGGACTTGATCGGACGTGGCCACCGGGTTGCGGTACTGGCCGTCGACCCGTCGTCGACCCGCACCGGGGGATCGATCCTCGGCGACAAGACCCGGATGCCGCAACTGTCAACGCATTCCGATGCTTACGTGCGTCCCTCCCCGACTTCGGGCACCCTCGGCGGGGTCGCCAAAGCCACCCGCGAAACCATCGTGCTGCTGGAAGCCGCCGGATTTGACGTGATCCTGGTCGAGACCGTCGGGGTCGGCCAGTCCGAGGTTGCGGTGGCCAACATGGTCGACACCTTCGTCTTCCTCACCCTTGCACGGACCGGCGATCAGTTGCAGGGCATCAAGAAGGGCGTGCTCGAGCTTGCCGACATCGTGGTGGTGAACAAGGCCGACGGTGACCATCTGACCGAAGCCCGTAAAGCTGCCCGCGAACTCTCCGGCGCTATCCGGCTCATCCACTCCCGTGAAACCCTCTGGCGACCACCGGTTCTCACCATGAGCGCATTGGAAGGTACTGGGCTGAAAGAGTTGTGGGACGCCGTCGTGCGGCATCGCGAGGTGCTGACCGATGCCGGCGAGTTCGAGGCGCGCCGCCGGGCCCAGCAGGTGGACTGGACCTGGCAGATGGTCCGCGACACCGTGCTGGACCGGGTGATGTCCAATCCCGCTGTCCGCAAAGCTCGCACGGACGTGGAGCGCCAGGTCCTGACAGGTGAATTGACGCCAGCCCTTGCTGCTGAGCAAATATTGAAGCTAGCTTCCATAACGAATGAACAACTTCCGCTTCGATCGTAGAGTGAGACGGTAGATTCGTGATCATGACCCCCGAAGCCGTGGGCAATCGCCGATTCGTGCTGCCGCGCGGTGTTCACGGCGCCGCCGATCCACATTTCGCCTGCGCGGTGCGCAATTTCGCCGGCATGTTTCACGGCCGCCGATTCGGCGGCGGGGCGCTGGCGGTCTATCTCGACGGGGAACCCGTCGTCGACGTGTGGACGGGTTATGCGGATCGGCGCGGCCGGGTGCCGTGGACGGCCGATTCGGCCAGCATGGTGTTCTCGGCGACCAAAGGCATGGCCTCCACGGTTATCCACCGTTTCGTCGACCGGGGCCTGATCGGGTATGACGTTCCGGTCGCCCATTATTGGCCCGAATTCGGGGCCAACGGGAAAGCCGAGATCACGGTCCGCCAGCTGATGCGGCACCAAGCGGGTCTGTCGGCCCTGCGTGGCGCGAGCAAGCAAGACCTCCTGGACCATGAACTGATGGAGCGTCGCCTCGCGGCGGCCCGCCCCGGTTACGCGTACGGCCGATCGGCCTACCACGCGTTGACCTACGGCTGGCTGTTGTCCGGGCTGGCGCGTGCGGTCACCGGTAAAGGCATGCGGCAGTTGATCCGCGAAGAACTCGCGGAACCGCTGGGTACCGATGGATTGCATCTGGGCCGGCCGCCCGGCGACGCCGCGACCCAACCCGCTCAGATCATCATGCCGCAGATCGCATTGCAAAACCCGGTGTTCAACGCGGTAGCGCCGATGATCGCCTCGATCCCGCAGGCCGCCGGTTTCAGCTCGATGTACTTTCCGGGTGTGAAAGCGGTTGCGCAGGGCGATATTCCGCTTTTGGACGCGGAGATTCCAGCGGCCAACGGGGTGGCCACGGCACGCGGTCTGGCGCGGATGTACGGCGCGCTCGCCAACGGCGGGCGGATGGACGGCACGCAGTTCCTGTCGCCCGAGGTGACAGCTGGACTTGTCGGCCGGCGAAGTCCGCGGCCGGACGGCAACCTGGTGATCCCGCTGTCGTTCCATCTCGGTTACCACCAACTGCCGTTGGGTCTGGTACCAGGATTCGGCCATGTGGGACTGGGTGGCTCCGTCGGGTGGGCCGACCCGGATAGCGGCTTGGCGATCGGCTTCGTGCACAACCGGTTGCTGACGCCGTTCGTGCTGGTCGACCACGCCGGACTCCTCGCGATCAGCGCACTGTCCCGGATGGGTGCCGCCGCGGCGCGCAAGGATGGCTTCGAGCGGGTCGCTGATTTCGGTGCGCCTTTCGCTGAGACGAGAGCCGTTGCCGGCTAAAACATTTGACCCAGTATCGTGACATCTGACCAAGAGGGCCGTGTTCCCCGTCTACCACTGGACGAGGCCAGAGCCGCTGCGGATGAAGCGGGCGTACCGGACTACATGGCAGAGTTGGCCATTTTTCAGGTTCTGCTAAATCACCCCAACCTCGCGTCCGGCCTCAACGACCTGCTCGCCCGAATGTTGTGGCAGGGCAAGCTGGATTCGCGGCTGCGCGAGCTGGCGATCATGCGGATCGGGTGGCTGACGGGGTGCGAAAATGAATGGGCTCAGCACTGGCGGGTCGCACAGGGGCTCGGGGTCAGCGCCGATGATTTACTGGGCGTTCGGGATTGGCGTGCCTATCAAGCCTTCGGACCGACCGAGCAGGCGGTGCTGGCTGCGACCGACGACGTTGTGCGCGACGGCGTGGTCAGCGGGGAGAGTTGGGCGACGTGCCGGAAGGTGTTCGGATCCGATCACGCAAGACTGGTCGAGCTGGTCATCGCGATCGGCGCCTGGCGGATGGTCTCCTCGATTCTGCAGAGTCTGCAGGTGCCGCTGGAAGCAGACGTGCAGAGCTGGCCACCGGATGGGCGAGCGCCCACCAGTAACTGACTGATGCGTCAGGCATTGTTCGTCAACGTATTTCGGCTGCGTATAACGCTTGTGCCCATTCGCTCTCGCGTCGGTCAACCGCTTCAGCAGAAGAGCCGTCATTTCTTTACCGTCGTTGGGAAATGGGAAAGCGCCACCTCCAATCGGCGTCCGTTGTACGGCCGACAACGGCTTCCAAAGCGGTCGTTTCTCGCGTTGGCATGTGAGACGGCAGCTGTGATGTCGGCGCGCGACCTCGTCAACTCGTGGAACCGTTCCCCATGGGTGTCTTACTTGACTATCAGTGGCGTGTCAGCCGGCGGTTTTTGCGGCGGTCTCGTAGCGCCCAATGGTGTTTTTCCGTTTGCATTCTCGGACCGGCCATTGTTTTTAAGGATCGCTTGGGCAACGGAAAAGTTTGGGGGAAATGTCAGTCAGTCAAATGCAACGTGCGATTGACATACCAATCAGTAATTCGTAGCGTCACTGCGATGCGAACAAGAGTGGCACAAATGCTTGGCGTGGAGTTCCCGATCTGTGCGTTCAGTCACTGTCGAGACGTGGTGGCCGCGGTCTCCAACGCCGGCGGCTTGGGCATCTTGGGAGCTGTCGCGCACAGCCCCGAACGCCTGGACAATGAACTCAGCTGGATCGAACAGCAGACCGGAGGAAAGCCTTACGGTGTCGACCTGCTGCTGCCGCCCAAGTACGTGGGCGCCGACCGGGGCGGCATCGACGGCGACCAAGTTCGCGAATTGTTACCCGAGAAACACCGTCAGTTCGTCGACGAGATCCTAATCCGTTACGGGATAAGACCTTCCAGCGATCCGGAGCGGCGGCCGCGCGGCCAGCTCAACATCTCACCCAAGGGCTACGGACCGCTGCTCGACCTCGCGTTAAGCCATCGCATCCGGCTCATTGCCAGCGCCCTCGGGCCCGCTCCCGCCGACCTGGTCACCCGAGCGCACGGTTGCGATGTCCTGGTCGCTTCGCTGGCCGGGACTACCCGGCACGCGCGGCGGCACGCCGAGACCGGTGTCGATCTGATCGTGGCCCAGGGCACCGAGGCGGGCGGGCACACCGGTGAAGTGTCGACAATGGTGCTGGTTCCCGAGGTGGTAGACGCGGTAGCGCCGGTTCCAGTTCTCGCCGCGGGGGGAATCGCGCGGGGTCGCCAGATCGCCGCCGCGCTGGCGTTGGGCGCCGAGGGTGTGTGGTGCGGTTCGGTGTGGCTGACCACCGAAGAGGCGGAGACCTCAACTGTCGTGCGGGACAAGTTCCTTGCCGCTACTTCGTCGGACACCGTGCGCTCGCGCTCGCTGACGGGCAAGCCGGCGCGCATGCTGCGCACGGCGTGGACCGACGAATGGGAGGACGGCGGCAATCCTGACCCGCTGCAGATGCCGCTGCAGACCGCGCTGGTGGGCGATGCCCAAGTCCGCATCAATAAGGCCGCCGCCCAAGCTGATTCCAAGGCTCGTGAACTGGCTACCTACTTCGTCGGGCAGGTTGTGGGCGCGATGAACAAGGTTCAACCGGCCAAGACCGTGGTGCTGGACATGGTCGCTGAATTCATCGACGCCGTAGCGCTTCTCGATGGGGTGGTTGACAAGTGATCGACCGTGGGGGCACCCATAGGCGGCGGGCGGTCAGTTAAGAGGACACGACCAAGCGTCGCGACGAGATCATGGTTACGGCAACGAAAGTTTTTGCGCGCAACGGCTTTCATGGCACTTCTATCTCGCATATTGCCACCGAGGCGGGTTTGACGTACGGGTAGGTCTACTTGTATTTCGACTGCAAAGACGAGTTCTTCCACGCGCTGATGGCCGCCGGGGGAGAAGCCCTGCGCGCCCACATCGCAGCCGCCATCGCCGCGGCGAACGACCGGCCGGATCGGGATTGGGAGCCACTGCGCATCGCCGTGCATGCAGTCCCGGATTTCGTCGAGGCCGATGAGGCCGGCACCAAACTCCTGCTCCGTGATGCTTACGCGCTGGGGGATCAGTCCGAGAAGCACCTCGGCAGCATGTACGAGCGGTTCATCGATGACATCGAAAAGCGCATGATCGTGGCCCAGCAACTGGGCACGGTGGTCAGCACTCCACCGCGGATGCTCGCGTTCAGCCTGGCGGCGCTGATCGGTCAGCTAGCGCATCGCCGCCTCACCACCGACGACGGTGTCAGCGCGGCCGATGTCGCGGACATCGTCGTCGCGTTTCGCTCAACGGTCTCCGGCCCAGGGAAAGCCGTGGAACCGACGTCACCGCTTGATAACGGCTGGTTAGCGTGTTCGGAGTGGTGGTTTGACGCGGGCGAGATGTTCGTGCATCATCGACCGGGTAAGCACCTCGTTAGGTGAGGCGTCTACACGGACACAGGCCACTGACCCCGAACGTCGAGAGACGCCCAGGGTCAGGACAGCTCCTCCCGGCTTAAGGGTTGAGCCCAAGTGGCTTCCGGAAATGATCCGGATACGCCGTGTAGTGCCGAAACTCTGACGAGTGGGGTGCGGTTTTCCCGACGATGGTCGGGTCCTGTACCTCTGTTTGCGTGTGAAAAGTGCGGTGAATCCGCACGTAAAGCGACCGCGAGGAGGTGAGGGACGCATGAGTTCCAGTTCTAGTCCGGATCGATATCCGGGCGTTTCGTCCCGATCCGGCCTGCGGCGCACGGCTTGCAGCTGAGTCAGTTCCGGCTCACCTAGCCTTCCCGCTCGACGCCGTATCGGACGGACACCGAATTCTGTTGTGCCCGTTTGATTTACGCGTAGGAGGCGATCATGACCGCTGTTCTGTACGACGAGGTGGTAGCGCCGACGTCCGCGCCAAGGCTCACGGTGGTGCCTGACCCGGCATCGGTGACGCCGAAGACCTCGCCGCGCCCCCGCCTGATGGGCGGCGACCCGCTGGTCGACGGAGCCGCTCGGCTGCTGTCTGTGCCGCTGCGTCAGCTGTACGCCGCGCTGTGGCGCGCGGGTGTCATCGAGGTCGGCGCCTGAAGGGCGTTCCAGACTCCCGGTATCCGAGGTGCTTGACCGCTTCGGTGCCGGGAGTTCTGCGTCACTGCTGAGCCGCGATATAGGCCGACAATCCATCGCGATACGCGGCGAGACTGTGCCGCCAGCCGACCTGGATCGCTCCGCCACTGTCGACGGTGATCTGCGCGCCCACGTGCACGTACGGGGCAGGAGGCAGATAGGGCACGATGTCGAGGAAATTCACAACGCGGTAACAGCTTTCGATCACGGCGTTGAAATGTGCGGCGAAGTCGCTCAAACCAACTCTTGGCCCGGCGAAGGTGATCAGCCGGGGTTCCATCGCGTTCGGCGGCATGTTGCGGGCGATATCCGGTGCCGCGAGAACCGCGAGCGCGGCGCCCAGACTGTGGCCGGTAACGAGAATCTGGTCGCAGCCGGCGGTTGCCGCGGCCAGCTGGGCCACGATATCAGCGCGAACAAGTTCATAGATGTCCTGAAAACCCGAATGCACCTGTCCGAAGCCGCTGATCGGGCGGTAGTCATCGGGCACCGCGTCGATATCGGCCAACCACTCGGCGACATCGGACGTGCCTCGAAATGACAGGAATGCCCTGCGGCCGGCCGGGTCGCGCCCCATCAGCCCGAAGATGTTGGTGTCCTTGGTCATCGCGGCGACCGTCGGGTGCGGATCGGTCATCGCGGCGAGC
>NZ_JBYCLA010000383.1:0-9882 GCF_057473665.1 Mycobacterium sp. TH-M25 | reverse complement strand
CGCGTTGCCGCCGTATTTGACCACCACGATCGTGCCGTGTAGCGCAGTGAGCCACGGTAGCGCCTCGGCGAGCACCTTCGCCTTGACGTCGGTGGTGATCATGACCACCGCCGACGACGATGCAGAACGAAGTGATGCGAAGGAGGCGGTGAAATCATGAGCTGTACGCCGAGTTCTCTTCGACGTAGGCGTGGGACAGGTCGGTGGTCCGGATTGCGGCCTGCGCGCTGCCGACACCCAAGTCGACGGCGACGTCGATGTCGGTGACCGACAGGTCGACCTCGCGGGCGCCGGGTGCGCCGACGCCGTCAACGCAGACCGCGAACCCGTTGAATGACACCGTGATCCGGTCCGGATCGAGTTCCACCGGTGCCATGCCGACCGCAGCCAGCACGCGGCCCCAGTTGGGGTCGGAGCCGAACAGCGCGGTTTTCACCAGGCTGTCCCGTGCGATGACCCGGGCCGCGGTGACGGCGTCGGCTTCGGTCAGCGCGCTAGTGACCCGGATCGTGATGCGCTTGGTGACGCCTTCGGCGTCGGCTTGCAGTTGGGCGCACAGGTCGTCGCAGACCCGCAGCACCGCGTCGTCGAGATCGGATTGGCTCGGCGTGATTTCGCTGGCGCCCGAGGCCAACAGCAGCACGGTGTCGTTGGTCGAGCACGCTCCGTCGATGTCGAGCCGGTCGAAGGTCTTCGCGGTGGCAGTGCGCAGCGCCTGCTCGAGCGCCGGGGCTGCGACGGCCGCGTCGGTGGTGATCACGCACAGCATGGTGGCCAGCGACGGCGCCAGCATGCCAGCCCCTTTGGCCATCCCGCCGACGGTCCAGTTATCGCGATGATGCAGCGCAACCTGTTTGGGTACGGTATCGGTGGTCATGATGGCGCGCGCGGCTTCTTCGCCGCCGGTCATGCCGCCGGCCATCTCGTGCACCAGATTCACGACGCCGGCGAGCACTTTGTCCATCGGCAGTCGGTCGCCGATCAGGCCGGTGGAGCAGACTGCGACGTCGATCGCCCCGGTTTCGGTCCCCCACTCCGTGAGCGCGGCGGCCAATTTCTCGGCGGTGGCGTGGGCGTCCTGGAATCCGCCTGGCCCGGTGCAGGCGTTGGCGCCACCGGAATTCAGCACCACGGCCCGCAGCCTCCCGTCGGCCAGCACTTGGCGGGTCCACAACACCGGCGCCGCTTTGACCTGGTTGCGGGTGAACACCCCGGCGGCGCCATGGTCGGGTCCCTCATTGAACACCAGCGCGAGGTCGAGCTTGCCCGATGCCTTGATGCCCGCCGCGATACCGGTGGCCCGGAAGCCGGCCGGCGCCGTGACGCCTTGGGTGCGCACCAGCGGCGCGGTGTCGGCGAGGTGTTTCACGGTGCCACTCCGACCACCGAAAGGCCTTCGGTCTCCGGCCATCCCAGCGCCAGGTTCATCGACTGCACGGCGGCGCCGCCGGTGCCCTTGACCAGATTGTCGATCGCCGCGATCGCGATGAACGTCGACGCGTCCTCGTCCAACCCGATCGCGACCTGGGCGGCATTGCTGCCGACCACCGAGCCGGTGCGGGGCAGTCGGCCTTCGGGCAGCAGGTGCACGAAGGGCTCGTCGTGGTAGGCCTTTTCGTATGCGGACCGTAGCGCCGACAGCGGCGACGTGGTTCGCGCAGTGCAGGTGGCAAGGATCCCGCGGGTGGTCGGGATCAGCACCGGTGTGAAGGAGACGGTGATCTCGCGGTCGGTGACTTGGCTGAGGCCTTGGACGATTTCGGGCGTGTGCCGGTGCGCGCCGGCGATGTTGTAGGCCCGCGCCGAACCGATGATATCGGAGCCGAGCAGGTCGACCGTGGCGGCCCGGCCGGCCCCTGAGGTGCCGCTCACCGCCACGATGGTGACGGCAGGATCGATGAGATCGGCTGCCACCGCGGGAAATAACGCCAACACCGCGGCGGTCGGATAGCAGCCCGGCACGGCAATACGCCGCGCATCGCGAAGCCCGTCGCGGTTACCCGGAAGCTCGGGCAACCCGTAGGGCCAACTGCCGGCGTGCGGGGAGCCGTAAAAGCGTTGCCAGGCACCCGCATCGCTCAACCGAAAGTCGGCGCCACAGTCCACCACCAAGGTCTGCGGGCCGAGCTGTTCGGCCAGCGCCGCGGAGTGACCGTGCGGCAGCCCGAGAAACACCACGTCGTGGCCGTCGAGCACACCGACCTCGGTGGGCTCCAGCACCCGCTGGGCCAGTGGCAACAGGTGCGGATGGTGATCGGCCAGCGCGGTGCCGGCACTGGCGGCCGCGGTCAGCGCGCCGATCGTCAGCCGGCCGTCGTGGTAGGCGGGGTGCCCGAGCAGCAGCCGCAGAATCTCGCCGCCGGCATAGCCGCTGGCCCCGGCGACGGCCACCCGTATCGCCTCGGTCATGACACCCATCGTTGCATGACTATGCACGCCTATGCAAACTCATTCTCTAACCGGTTTCAGCCGCGCAACACCGCGCCGACCCGTTCGGCGGCGCGACTCACCGCGGCATCCCGGGCAGCGCTGGCCTCGTCTTCGGTCAGGGTGCGGTCCGCGGCCCTAAACCGCAACGCAAAGGTCAGCGATTTGCGGTTCTCGCCGACCTGCGGGCCGGTGTAGACGTCGAACAACCGGGCCTCTTCCAGCAACTCCCCCGCCCCGTCGCGGACGGCGTCGGCCACGGCCTGTGCCGGGACGTCGGCGTCCACCACGAGATTGACGTCTTGGAACACCGCCGGGAATGGCGAAACCCGTGGTGCGGGCAGCGCATCGACGATCGGGATCGCGTCGAGGTTCAACTCGACCGCACACGTGCCTTTCGGCAGGCCGGATCGCTCGATCACCGCTGGGTGCAGCTGACCGGCATGCCCGACCACGGTGTCACCGACGAGCACTTCGGCGCAGCGGCCAGGATGCCACGGCAGGTACTGCGCGGCCCGCAGCGACACGTCAATTCCGCTGGCGCGGGCGATGATCCGAACCGCCTCGAACGCATCCGCGGCGTCGGCCCGGCGGCCGTCACCCCACGGGCCGCGCGGCTCCCTGAGCCCGGTCAGCGCCACCGCGACGTGCTGCGGCTGCCGGGGCAGCGATGCGTCGAGCGCGGCGATCTCGTCGTCGCTGGGGCGACGGTGTACCGGAATCGCCGCCAGACCCCTGGTCTGCTCGGTCGGCTGGACCACCTGCGCGACGGCGAACAGCGCGACATCGCTGATACCGCGAGAGACGTTGCGCGACAACGCCTCGAGTAGCCCCGGCAGCAACGTGGTGGCCAGGTGTGGGCGGTCGGCCTCCAGCGGGTTGAGCACCTCGGTGGTGTGCCGCCGAGCGTCGTCGACGGGCAGGCCCCACGTATCGAACACGCCGGCGGGCAGGAACGGCGTGGGAAGGATCTCGACGTAACCGGACAGCCCCAGTGACTTGCCGATCGCGCGGCGGCGACGCTGAACGGCGGACAACCCGCGGCCGGCCGGAGCCGGCGGCAGCACCGACGGGATGACGTCCAGACCCTCCAGCCGCAGCACTTCTTCGACCAGATCGGCCGGTTGCAGCAGATCCGGACGCCAGCTCGGCGGTGTGACGACCAGTGTGCCGTCGGCCTCGGTGACCTGGGCGCCGACCTGGGTCAGCCGCCGCGCCGTGGTGCCCGGGCGGTACCGCACCCCGGCGATCCGGTCGGGCAAGTCGGCCGCCAGTCGAATCGGCGAGCCAGCCCAATCCTGCCGGGGTGGGTCGCCCCGCCAGTCGGTCAGCGTCGGCGAGACCGCGCCGCCCGCGATCTCGGCGAGCAGCGTGGCGCAACGGTCCAGTGCGGCAACCGAAATCGCCGGGTCGACCTCGCGCTCGTAGCGGCGTGCGGCTTCGCTGGGCAAGTGCAGCCGGCGCGCCGTACGCGATACTGCGGCCGGTTCCCAGACCGCGGACTCCAGCAGCACGTCGGTGGAGTCGTCGCGCATCTCCGTGGTCCCCGAGCCCATCACGCCACCGATCGCCGCGGTAGCGACGTCGTCGACGATCAGCACATCGGCCGGGCCGAGGACGCGCTCGACGTCGTCGAGTGTGCGGACCTTCTCGCCAGGCCCGGCGAATCGGACAGCCAACCCGCCGGTGATCCGGTTGAGGTCGTGCGCGTGCATCGGATGGCCGAGTTCGAGCATCACGTAGTTCGTCGCGTCTACGGCGGGCGAGATCGCCCGGATTCCGCTGAGTAGCAGCCGGCGCTGTAACCACCACGGCGACACTGCCTTTGGGTCGATTCCGTTGACCGGTCGCAGCGCGAAGCGGCGCACACCGGTCTCGGGATGCACCGTCAGCGGCCAGGCCTCGGCCTCGCTCGGCAGCGCGGGAACGTCGGCGGGGTCGACGAAGTCGAGGTCGTAGGCACAGGCGATCTCGCGGGCCAGGCCCCGCACCGACATGCAGTAGCCCCGGTCCGGGGTGATGGCGAGATCGAAGACCACGTCGTCGAGGCCTAGTACCCCGGCGCCGTCGGCACCTGGCTCGGCGGTTCCCGGCGGCAGCACCAAGATGCCGGAATGGTCGTTGGCCAAACCGAGTTCAGCCGAGGAACAGATCATCCCGTCGGACGTGCGGCCGTAAGTCTTACGGGCGGCGATGTGGAAGCCGCCGGGCAGCGTGGCGCCGGGCAGGGCCACCACTACCAGATCGCCTACTCCGAAGTTAGTTGCTCCACAGACAATCTCGCGCGGCCGCGATTCGCCGACGTCGACCTTGCAGACCCGGATCGGCTTCTTGAACTCGGTGAGTTCCTCGATTGCCGCGACCCGTCCCACCGTGAGCGGACCCTCGACCGGCCCGAGGGTGATGACATCCTCCACTTCGTGGCCGATGCGCACCAGCGTCTGCTCGAGATCCTCGGCGGTGACTTCCCAGCCGGGAGCGCCGACGCCGATGACAGACTGCAACCAGCTGTAGGGAATTCGCATCAGGCACCCACCCCGAACGGCAGCGAGAAGCGGACGTCACCCTCGACCATGTCGCGCATGTCGGGGATTCCGTTGCGGAACTGCAAGGTGCGTTCCAGGCCCATGCCGAAGGCGAAACCGGAGTACTCGTCGGGGTCAATGCCCGCTGCCCGCAACACGTTCGGGTTGACCATTCCGCAGCCGCCCCACTCGACCCAGCCCGCCCCGCCCTTCTTGTTCTCGAACCAGACGTCGACTTCGGCCGACGGCTCGGTGAACGGGAAGAAGTGCGGCCGAATCCTGGTGCGCGCCTGTGGCCCGAACTCGGCACGGGCGAAAGCGTCGAGCGTTCCCCGCAGATGTGCCATCGACAGGCCGCGATCGACCGCCAACCCCTCCACCTGATGGAAGACCGGGGTGTGGGTGGCGTCGAGTTCGTCGGTGCGGAAAGTGCGGCCGATCGAGATCACGTACACCGGCAGGGTGCGGTGCAGCAGCGCGCGCACCTGTACCGGCGAGGTGTGGGTGCGCAGCAGCTGCCGCGAGCCGTCCGGCGCGAGGTAGAACGTGTCCTGCTCGCTGCGGGCGGGATGGTCGGCAGGAAAATTGAGCGCGTCGAAGTTGAATTGCTCGGTCTCCACTTCAGGCCCCTCGGCCAGTTCCCAGCCCATCGCGATGAACGTGTCGGCGATGTGCTCGGCCAGGATCGTGATCGGATGCCGCGCCCCGATCGGCTGCCGCGTGGAGGGCAGCGTCACGTCGATGCGCTCGGCGGTCAACACCGCAGCGTCGCGCTCGGCACGCAATTCGGCCAGCCTGTCGTCGTAGCTCTGCTGGACTGTGCCGCGTGCGGTGTTGACCAGCCGGCCGGCGTCGGCGCGCTCAGCCTTGGGCACGGTGGCCAGCGCCTGGCGTGCGACCGCCACGGGTGAACGGTCGCCGAGGTGCTCGGTCTTGGCGTGCGCCAGCGCATCGAGGTCGGCTGCGGCGGCGAAGGCGCGCCGGGCTGCGTCGACCGCGGCGGTCAGCGCCTCCGGCGACAGGGCTTCCGTTGACGGGGGCGGGGCACCCACGCGACGACACACTCCTTCTGGGGCGAAGATTGCGGGCACGCGACACGGCGTGACGCGCAAGAGCCGATCATATGTGGGCCGGCAAATTGTGCACGGAGGGGCGGTGGTCCATGGGTAGCGACGTCGACGGTTGCGACCAGGCACCACCGCCTGATGTCGACGAGCAGGTCAGCAGCGATGGGCCCGAAGCGGTATCAGGTGTCGTGCCGGGCGGGGCGGCTGGGTGCCGCAATAGCAGCGGGTCTGCTGTAGTGGGCGGCGACATCGTCGAGACCGGAAACCGGCCCTACCGGCTGGCCCACACCAAAGCCGCACACGCCGCTGCGAAATAAATCCAGCGTTTCCGTTTGATCCCGCAAGTCTGGGTATGAGCCGGCCGCGTGTTATTCGATGCGCCGCAACGCCTCAGTGGTGAGATCGCTCACGCTGGGATATCCGTCGATGGCCATGAGCAGGTCGGCTTCAGCGAGCAGTGAGCGCAGTACATGCACGACGCCGTCGACCCCGCCTAGCGCCAACCCATAGGCACATGGCCGGCCGATGCCCACCGCGGTCGCTCCCAGGGCAAGGGCCTTGATGATGTCGGCGCCGCTGCGGATTCCTGAGTCGAACAGCACCGGCAGTCCGTCGGCGGCCTTCACCACCGCCGGCAGGCAGTCCAGTGCTGGCAGGCCGCCGTTGGCCTGCCGTCCCCCGTGGTTGGAGCAATAAATGCCATCCACCCCAACGTCTTTCGCGCGCCGTGCGTCGTCGGGGTGACAGATGCCCTTGACGATCAACGGTAGGTGGGTCAGCGAACGCAGCCACGGTAGATCGGCCCAGGCCAGTGGGGTGCTCCAGGTTTGCAACCAATGCTGCATGGCGGCCTGCGGATTCTGTTCGGGCGGCTCGGTCAGCCCAGCGCGGAACACCGGGTCGCTGGTGTAGTTGGTCAGGCATTGCCCGCGCAAGGGCGGAGAGTACGCCGTCGCCAGGTCGCGTGGACGCCAGCCGGTCACCGGCTGGTCCAGGGTGACGACGATGGCCCGATACCCGGCAACCTCAGCGCGCTGCACCAAACTAGCGGCCAGTTCCAGGTCTTTGGGCACGTAGAGTTGGAAAAACCCTGGCGTACCAGCGAACTCGGCCGCCACGTCCTCCAGCGGGTCGGCAGCGAATACCGACACCGTCATCGGCACTCCGGTGATGGCGGCGGCGCGGGCGCAGGCCAGGTCACCGTGGCCGTCCTGAGCGCAGATGCCGATGACGCCGATCGGCGCCATAAACACCGGCGCCGGCAACGTCATCCCGAACATCTCCACGGACAGGTCACGTTCGTCGGCTCCGACGAACATCCGCGGCATCAGCCCCCAATGCTCAAAGGCAGTGACGTTGGCCCGCTGGGTGCGCTCATCACCGGCACCACCGGCGACATAGGCCCACACCGGCGGCGGCATCATCGCAGCAGCCCGGGACTCCAATCCGGCGTAGGTGATCGGCAGCGCCGGCACTACTCCGGCCACGCCCTGCAGGTAGATCTCCGCCTGGTAGTCACCACATGCCATAGCCCTAGCCTGGCAGGCAGGGTGCGTGCTGTTCCACTGCTTTTCTACTGGGAGTACACCGCCTGACACCGAAACTAGGAGTGCAGCCCACGATGATCGACCTGACAATGCCGATCCGGGAGAACGACGGACGATACACATCGCGCAACACGTTTTACCCCGAACCGCACACATTCGAGGAGCATGGTGTTCAATCCTCGACCTTCAAGATGTTCGCTCATTTCGGCACGCATGTCGATGCGCCACGCCACTTCATTCCGGGCGGCCCCACCATCGATCAGGTCGCGCCGCAGCGACTGATGGGACGTGGAGCAGTATTTGATCTTTCCGATTTCGACAGCTACCGCGCAATCGACAGCAGTGTGCTACACGACCGCGACCCCGGAGTGGCACCAAACGACATTGCGATCCTGCGAACAGATTGGACCGACCACAAATGGGGCGCAGACGATTTCCACAGCAACGCCCCGTTCCTGACCGGCGACGGGGCACGCTGGCTCGTCGATCACGAAGTCAAAGCGGTTGTCTACGACTTCCCTGAGGAAGAGATCATCCGGAAGGACGAGTGGGACGGCAACGACGCCATCGTCCACCACACTCTTTTGGGTAACGACATATACAACATCGAGTACGTCGTCAACCTGTCCCGCATCTCAACACCATTCGTCGGGATCATCGCCATGCCGCTCCCTTTGGTGGGGCTCGACGGGGCACCGGCACGGGTTCTGGCGTTCGAAGGCGATCACGCGCTGGCATTCTTCGCATCCATTGCCTGAAAATCATCGGTCAAGTGCCCGCAAACTCGATTCCCCCAGCGGTCTTGACGTGCCAGTTGTCGATTGCCCTACGTAGCCGACTACCAGGTCGTCGCCGATTTGGAACGGCGGTACGCAGCACTCGATGTCGGGTTAGCCGATCTGAGCACCGTGATCGCTGCCGCCAAGGCGGGCACGCGCAAGGTGCTGACGTTTGACGAGCGGCACTTCAGGGTTTTGCGCCCGCTCAACGGCGGGACGTTCACCTTGCTGCCCGCCGACGTGTGATGTTTCTGCTAGCCAGCCAGTGCCGATTTCACGGTTAGTCACGACTCAGTGCAGGAGCTACCCCCTCGAACCGACCCCTGTTGAGTCGTCGGTCGAAGCGTCCAGCCAGGGCGTGCCTTATCGCAGGCGTAGCGATTCGACAGGTTGTCCCGAAATCTGCGAGATCAACTCGACGTCCTTGTCAACCGCGAGGACTGTGAGCGACGCGAATTCGGCAGCGGCTGCCACGAGAAGGTCGGGGATCGAGAGCGCGCGGTGCTGGCCGCGATCGGCCAGCAGCAGCTGCAATTCGACGGCGCGATCTTCTGCAGCGGGCGTTAAATACTCCACCGGCATCAGCGACAGAGGCGGCGATGCGACCTCGAGACGCGCTTGCGCCGCGGTGCGAAATGAATAGCCGATTTCAAGGCGGCTGACGGTACTCATCCGCACCAGACCGCGTTCTATCCGGTCTATCAGAGTTCGGCATCCGGTGAGCCCCATACGCGGGTATGGCCGACTTGTCGATCAGCCACGTGGTCACCGCCACGCGCCCTTCATCACCTCTGGGTCGTCGAGATCCGTCGCTGCGGCGGCCGCGCGAAGCATGTCATCGAGCGTGAGCTTGGCGTGAGGTTGCCCCTCTGATCGCTCCGTCTCGAACCGCCGCCGCAGATACTCCTGCCGCGACAGTCCCCTCGCCGCGGCCGACGCGTCGATGTGCGCCACGGCAGCCTCCGATAGTCCCCTGATCAACACATCGGCCATAACCATCAACCTCCTGATATCCGATATCAGCACCTCAGGTGCTGACGCTGGCTGGGGCGGCCACAGCGAATTCGGCGACGATCCGAAACCGCCAGCAGTTCAAGACCCGCCGTGCGCGCGCTGGCCGGTAAAGCCCCGAAGCTTGAGTATTTTCGTACGAGTGGCGACGCCCCGAGCACCCGAGCGCATACCGGCGCAATACCTGCTGTCGCCGCGCGCGGCGAGCCCGCGCACACTCGTCGACGTCCTGTACGACACCGCCGCCCGCTTCCCGGACGCCACAGCGATCGACGATGGCACCGTCCAACTCACCTACAGCGAACTGATCAGCGATATCGAAGCCAGCGTCGCCTGGCTGGCCGCCCGCGGCATCGGCCGCGGCGACCGGATCGGTATCCGGATGCCGTCGGGCAGCTTCGCGCTCTACGAGGCGATCCTGGCCACCCTGGCCACTGGCGCGGCCTATGTGCCCGTCGACGCCGACGATCCCGACGAGCGCGCGGAGTTGGTGTTCCGCGAGGCGAACGTCGCCGCGATCGTCACC
>NZ_JBYCLA010000382.1:0-20979 GCF_057473665.1 Mycobacterium sp. TH-M25 | reverse complement strand
GTGTCCGCTGCTGGTGATCAGCGACGGCGCGCCGGGGTTGATCGGCGCGGTGGAGCAAACCATGGGCGGCGCGTTGCGGCAGCGGTGTCTTATTCATCGCGCCAGAAACATCCTGGCCAAAGTGCCCAAGAACGCGCAGGCCGAGGTGAAGGCCGACTACTGGGCGATCTTCGACGTGCCCGAGGGCATCGAGCCTGGCCGCGACGCGCTCACCTACGTGCACAACAAGATCGATGCCTTCGGAAAACGTTGGCGTGATTCGTATCCGGCAGCGGTGCGGTGCCTGCTTGATGACCGTGACTCACTGACGGTCTACCTGCGCTTCCCACGGGAGCACTGGCCTCGGGCGCGGCATTCGAACTTCATCGAGCGGACCTTCGGGGAGACCCGCCGCCGGGTCAAGGTGATCGGCCGGCTGCCCGGTGAGCACTCCTGCCTCAAACTGGTGTGGGCCGTACTCGACCGCGCCTCCACCGGATGGCGCGGGTTCACCATGACACCCGCCGGGCTGCGACTACTGCAAGATCTGCGAAGGTCAATGCACAACCCACCGGCCCGACTGCCGCAACAGGATTCGCAATTACATGCCGAAACCGAAGTGGCGCCCATCGATGCTGTCGGCGCCATCGCATAACATCACAAACGTAAGCGAGCGGAATCTATGTCCGAGCTTTTACACCGCTCCTGGGACGCCACCGCCAAATCGCACGAATTACATCCTCGCAAACCAGGCTTGGAAGTCTCCGGAAAACCGTGGGAACCTCACCCGGCACCGCAACAGTGGCTCACCCCTCAGCGGAACAGTGGCTCACCCAACCCCGGAACAATGGCCTCCACCAGCCGTAATATCCAGCAGGCCCTACTGGTACCACGCCCCTCGATGCAACTGATTGAGTTAGAGGAGTACGAGCAGCTGCTTGGCGATCGCAGCGGCCAAGGGCGGTGGTACAGCGTTGGCCACCTGCAATGGTTGCGCCGAACGCGGACCGCAGAATATATACGAGTCCTCAAATCCCTGTATCCTGGCTGCTTCACGGACACTGATAGTGCGGTCGAGCGTCGGATGCACGGGCAGGGCCCTATGGCCGGCAACGATTGTGCGGGCGAGGTCTTTGTGAAGTCTCCGGTATGAGATGGGGCCTGTGCCTGGCTCGATGAGGGAGATTTTCCTTAGGACTCTGCTGCAGTGAGTCATTGTGCTCGCGTTCGACAAGATGCGGCCGCCCACATCTCGGTATTCGGCGAGCTCTCCGCATCCGAACAGGGGTAGATCGGCGAGGGCTTCAAGAACAGTTGGCGTCTGCGGTAACCCGCACTGTCCGGATTGAAGGGCACACCTCGCGCCTGCCCAACTCGGGCAGTGCGTGGGTTCCGGCTGGCTGGGCGCTTCTCCCCGGGAGGCGAGTTGTGCTAGGAACACGATGCGGTGCCTGAGTTGGGGCACACCGAAGTCGCATGCGCGCAGGAGGTATTCCGCGGCCGCGTAGCGTTTGCTGTAAAGCTCTTCCATAACTGCCGTCGTGAACCGGACTCCGCTCACACCCCGCATGCCCGGCACGTTCTCGATCGCCACGAAGCGTGCCTTCAACTCGCTGGCTAGCCTAGTAACTTCGAAGAACAGCGCGTTCTGCTCATCGCCAGGTTCGCGCTTGCCGGCGGCGCTGTAGCCTTGACACGGCGGGCCAGCTATCACAGCGGTAGGTTTGTTTGCCGTAGGAACGAACGCGCGCACCATCCGGCCGCTGACTGTCGTCGCATCGGCCTCGAGAACCACTGTCCCTGGATGGTTCAGACGATACGTTTGGGCAGCACGCATGTCGGACTCGATTGCTAACGCGATCCAAAAACCTTGTGCTGCAAAGCCAGTACCGAGACCACCGGCCCCGGCGAACAATTCCACTGCAACGGGTCGGGCGTCTTGCCGGTCGCGCGACCGCCCAGTCTTGCAGAAGGAGATCAACACACAGTCTGCACATGAAGGTTTGGTCGCGCGGCATACCCGTCGGCCGTGGTGAACAAGGTTGACCTGCAAGCGCCGACGGTTAGGATCCTCCAATACATTGTCGTGTGCTTCTATTTTTCGTTGGGCACTGGATTTTTCGGCGATGAGTCCCAGCCGCGATAACACCCGTCTCGCGTGCATCGCCGACCTTTGCTCGGTCGCGACGGACCCGGCCACCGGGCCGGCTTTTGCTTGGCCAGATCCCGACATCCCCTGGTTCGCCTCACTCGGCTCCTGGCGTCTGTAAGTCAGCTCCAGGAGTTCGTCCATGCGGACTAGAACTGCTCGCTTTTCGCCGGACGTCAGCGGGCGGTCCACTATCGGGGGTATGGAGTTACAAACCATGTCACCGCCGATCCTGACATGTCCCTATGACACTCCGTGGTCTCCTAAAGAGGGACACGCCGCACATGAAGATCAACTGCCCTGCCAGCGCCCGATCTCGGCGACCGCATCTCGCGGGGTACACAGGAAACCCTGTAGATGCTCCAGGCGTCCGGCGTAGTCGAACAGGAGATCACCTTTGTCTCGGAGAGACTCTGCGCCCCCACGCCCGAGAATGGTGATCGAGTCCTGAGGCCACAGCATCCTCAGCGCGACGCGAGCCGTGAGGTTGGCTTTAATGTCGCCCGTGATGATCTGGACGCTCGGACGCTGGGTGGCCAGCACAAGGTAGATGCCTAGTGCTCGAGTCATTTGTGCAAAGCGTTTGACGTTCTGCATGAAGGTCGTTCGTGCATCTCTTTGCAGCGCGTCAACTAGGTCTGCAAACTCGTCGATGATGATTACCATCTGCTGCAGTTCCTCGGGCGTGCCGGCCTCCTCGTAGAACTCAAGCGCGCTTGTCACGCGGGCGGCTCTCAACGTAGCGCGCCTCCGGTCGAGTTCTCGCGTCAATGTGTTTGTCAGCTGTCCCACCATCTCGAGCGGGTCAGTAATAATGCGGCCCTCGACAAGGTGCATCGCTCCTTCGAATGGCTCATAGTTAACGGTTTGGGGGTCACAGATGAGGAGTTGTAGCCCGACTGGGTTTCGCGTCCGGACGAGACTAGAAACAAGTGCTCTCAAGAGAACGCTCTTTCCGCTGCCGGTGGCGCCGGCCACCAGCAGGTGCGGCAGCCTAGCGAGATCAGCGATACGGACTTCGCCACTCGGGGCGACACCCAGCAGGAAATTGAGGGCGCCGGGTTCCGCCTCGCCATCCAGCATGGAGGCGTAGTCGCTATACGAGACTGTCTCGCGCTCGGCTCGCGGAACGTCAACCGTCACGTAGTACGGCTCTTGATCGATCAGCAAGCCCTCGGCCACTCCAACCTCACGGCCAAGGTCCAGTGCCCGCGACTGTAAACCGGCAAGCGTCTGGCGTCCGAGGAGCCGCGTGCGCAGTCGGATAATGCTCGGCCCTATCTCTGCGCGAGCGGGATCGAACGGCTCAACATTAAGGCCGTACTTTGCCGTAGCCTCGGTGAGTTCCGACGCGACCCTCAGCGTCTCAGAATCTGTCTCAGGGTTCGGCCGCTCGGCCCCAACGCCGACTGCCGAGCCTGCAGGCGATCGTTCCTCTGGGCTTGTCGGTGTCGACGGTGAAGCGGGTGTGGAGCCGTCCCGAACACCTTCAGGCCCGGTTGGTCCGCCGGTCGTTGCACTGCCGCCGGAACCGTCAGGCTCTTCAGGAGGTGCCGTGGATGGAATCTGCGCACGCTGGAAGTTTGCTGGTTTCGGAAGACGTGTACCGGATGCGAGCGCCTCAAGCACCGGTCGGCCGAGCCTCAACCAACTTAGGGGTTGACCAGTCCCCGGCAAAGGTTGGCGGTGGGCGGCGAATCCACTGTCTGCTTCGACGGAGATGAACTCTCCGTGAAAGCGGCGAGCCTCAACGTCGAAAGAAAAGTCCAGTTCGAACTCCCCCCGAGACACCCGCTCGAGCACTCCCTCGACCACACCCGTGATCCCATCCGGCGTCGCTTTTTGAATCGGCCTGAAGGCGCGGCCGCGCGCGAGGCCACCGCGAATGAGCTCTGCAAGGTCGCGTGCCCGGAAGAGTCGCGATGGGCCGTCGGTGTTGAAAATCGATGACAGCCAGCCGCGCGCGGCTTCCAGTTGTGGCCGAGCGAGCGCTGGCAGGTCGGGGTCGCTGACACTTCGGTACTTCACTTCAAGCAGCCGCCCGCTGATCTTGACTGGACCGTTCGCGAGCGACGTGGTCAATATCAGTAGGTCGTCGCAGTGCTTCCCGAGCGGCCTAGTCCGGCCATCTGAGGGCAGCGCGTCGAGGACCTCGTCGAGGGCGAGCATGACGGCGATGGAGTCTTCATCCGCGTCGAACGCACCGTCGAGCTCTTCTACGGCTGCGATCCCGGCGACAATGCCGACCCGTTCCCGGATGCGCAGGGCGTCTGCTCCGAGCAAGTCGAGCGCCCATTTCCCGTTGACGCTGTTCAGTAGCCCCAAGATGCGGTCCAGGGCGGCTGGTAACGGATTGCCAATTTCGTGCATGACCTTACGTAATGCAAGGTGGTACGGGTCGACACGCTCGGTCGCGGTGATCGCGTCAAGTCCTGCTTGCCCAGGTTCTGCTCGGTCCTCGTAATCGATCAGATACCGCTGATGTTCGCCGGTGGACCCGGGAGCGAAGGCTTCGAGTCCAAGAAGTCGGTCTAGATGCACGACCCATACGCTGCGCGCGTAGATCTCTGTGAGGAAACCCGTGGACACTCTTGTGCTTGGCATTTTTGTTCGGTTGGGAACAATCAAGTCCCGGGGCATGCCACCCACCACTTCGAGGGTTGCGCGAACAAGGCCTTCGAGCGAGTCAGCTGGCCCCTGCCTTTGGCCGGGGAAGGTACCCCAGGCGAACTGCTTCTCATTCGCCATCGATATCGTCTGACGGCCAGGTGCCGCCGCGAGGCCGTTGACATACAGGGTGGAGGCGCGGGTAGAGCAGTCAATCACCGCAGCCTGTCGGCGCAGTGGGCTCCGAAAGATGAACGTTAGGTGGGCAAATTCTGGCTGCTGCTCACCCGGGTTTGTGACTGTGAGCGACACGCGGTCACGAAGGACGGCGTCCACGATGTCCTCGGTCGCGGACATCGCACGTTCGAGCCTCTCTGGGCTGGTGGCGGTTACGGCAGTCACGTCCAGGCGCGGAAGGTTCGTGATGGTACCAGCCGCCGCCGGGCGAGCCAGAGGCCCATAGAACCTGCGCAGCGCCGCGAGCACCGCTGCGCCATCCCCAGGTTCGACAAATGACACCGAAAGTACCTGTCTTTCATCACGGTAATCTTTGAAGACCTCGAGGAAGTGATTCAGCCGCCGGGTGATGTAACCGGCATCTGACTCCGTTCCAGCTCCTGCAGACCGAACCTGCCTATAGCGGCGCCAGAGGAGAGGGGCGTCGCCTGTCGGCTCATACCAGATGTCGGCGACGGCGAACGTTGGGAGCAGGTGCCGAACGGAACACGAACTCAGGTCGGCGTGCAATACCCCATCGGCCCGTGGAAGCCACGACATGACCTCTTGATCAAGGCGCTGCAGGAACGCAACAGTCACCGGATTCGTCGGAGCTAGGAGAACGTCGCCGCTGTCCACGTCTGTGATTGCGTCACATAGTATGAGTCGCTCGTACTCGGCACGGAAGGGTCCGTCTGCCGCCGCACGCTCCAGCAATTGCCCGTACGCCGCGACGTATCGCGATGCCTCGGCGCGGCCGACGCCAGCCGCGATGGCATGGACACTGCCGTGGGGTGCGAGCGCGGCGAACATGTCGTGCCTCGCGCTCCAGAACGCTGTTACCTCGGCCTTGCCCAGATCGACGAGCGAAAGGCGCTCGAAAAGCGGGTCTGGTTCGAGGCGCACCGTGCCCTCTTGACGCCTGGCGGTGTATCCCGTTGCGTCCGGCTGCGCGAGAACCTGTCCCTCGAGATCGAGCCCATCGACGGTGGCTCCGCCGACCATCAGCCGTTGCGTGACAAGCCTCGGCAGTGCACCGCCCACGCCGATGTAACCGCGGCCGTCGGCGACGCCGAAAGTTACAGTGCCGAGGTCGTCCCCTAGCCGCCGCCTCGCAACTTCGAGCTTTGCGTGAGGAACGCTTGGAAATAATTCCGCCATCTCCAGCCGCCGTGGCTCTGCCTCTGAACCGCCGGCGCTAGCGGATGGTTCAGTATCAGCGTTTTCGCCGTCGTCGTCCGGCTGCCCGTCCGCTTCGCCGTCGCCTTCCTCCCCTGGCTCACTCGCGGCTTCGCCCCCCTGCTCGTCCGACGGCCCACCTGGCTCGCCGGTATCGAGCAGGAAAATGTGATGTGATTCGTTGCCGTAAGTGGCGTTGTACTCGATTGACTCGCCCGACACCACTTGCCCGTGAGGTTCAATGATCGGCGCGGACACGATTGTGCCGCTGCTGTCGACTGCCACGACCTGTGGTTCGCCCTCGTAACGGAAGCACTCAGCTTCCACATCGATGTCGAGGGACGTTTCGGCCGGGAACCACGAGCCATCACCCGTGAACACGGCCAGCGGCAGAGCGTCGCCCTGCCCCATGACAATTGTGCCGAACACCCATTCCGCCGTTGCGTCGCAATCGACACGCAGCTCGCGACGTCCGGGATCGATCGTGGCATCCGACGGCTCGGCGTTGCCCCATGCAACCGTCGCGTGGTCAGTCCGCCCGGGCGTGCCTTTTAGGAGAACCGCGAAGGTGCCACCGCGCGGAAGCCACACTGCCATCCCGTCGCGCCCGGCGACCGCGACCGCCCCGCGGACACGCACCGGTCTTGCAATGGCAAGCCGGTCTCTCGGCGAAGCTAGCGGCAGATGGTCCAGTGTGAATGCGCTGTAGTCGAGGCCGAATGCCGTCGCGGCGGACAGGATTACCTGGCGTCCCGGTTCGGTGGAATCGCCGTACACGGCCGTCAGGCGCTCAGCCAAGTCTTCGCCAGGCGCGCTCCACTTATCGAGGCGCTCCCGCCAGGAGGCCCCGCGGCGAAGCCGTTGAGGGTTGTCTGCTGTTAGTTGCGGGTCCGACAAGTAGCACCCGAGTCGCCACAGCCTGGCACCCAGATCGCTATCAGAAGTGCTCTCGCGCAGGACTTGCAGAAGCGCGCCCAGGTGCTCGGCGTCGTGCGCGAGCCTGTCCCGACTGACTACGTCATCTTTGACAGCCGTCGATGCGGGCGGAGGAGCGGCCAACGCATCGACTGCCCGTGTGATGAGCTCGCCCCACGAGAGTTGTTTGAGGGTGCGGCAGTCTGTCGCGGCGGTCAGCACCGTGTCGACTGGCTCCGGATCGAGCACGAGGAAGAGGACAGGACGCCCATCTGCTGAAGAACGGATTTCGTCACGGAGCTTCGCTGCGAATCCTGCAGAGCCACAGTTGGGCTTCTGCGTAGCGGTGGGTGCGCTTTCGCTGCGGGTCACGAGATACGGGACGAGTACGGCGCCCGCGGTCGGAATGCCTAGCAGACCGACGCTCCCGTCTGGGATGCTGACCTCTACGGCGGGAGTAGGGTCAAACTCCACTTCCATCGCCGAAAAGATGTCGGTCGGCTCGAGACCCCGCCACCTCGGCAGGTACATCCGCCGCATCGTCGCGGTGCCGGCCGCGACGTCCCGAAGTGCAGCAACTACAAGCCTCGCCGCCTCGGCGATTTCGCGTGCAACCACGTCAGTGGGGGTAGTGGACATAAGTGGACTCTCCAGCGTCGGAATATCGGACAAGCAAGCCCAAGCGCTCCAGCGCATCGGCGAGCCTGTCCTGTTCGCTTGGGCTCTGCGGCGCGAGCCCGTATTCGCGGAGCGCGAGCAGGAAGTCGGCGATGGGTACGGCGTCATCGCGGCAAACGAGGCGGACGAGCATCTGCAGCAACCGTTCGTCGATCTCGTAGTAGCCCAGGGTGCCGTTGCGGCTCACTAGTGAGCCTGGCCCCGTGTTGTTTACGAACATGAGCTGGTTAAGGATGTCCCTGCTTTGGTGGCGTAGATCGCGTCGGCGCTGCCGGAGGACGTCTTCACGTAGTGCGTGCAGCCCCGGACGCAGCGGACCGATCCGCGCGACTTCTGAGAGCTCGTAGCGCGGGGCGGCAGGCCCTCGGTGCGCCGAGTGATGGACGATGGCGATTGCCGCACATGCCGCGTCGAACTCTTTCCGGAATCCGGCGTCCGCTTGCAGCTGCGATATCAGCGGCGCGATATCGTGGATGGGTGTTGGCTCCGCATCGCGGAGGCCGAACCACGCGAGCGACGCGAGGTTCAGCGTAATCAGCGTCGCTGGAAGGGCGAGCAACTTCTGTTGGTCGAGGTCCGCGTAGCTGGCCCTCGCTCCGTCGCGCAGCCGGATCGGCTCGTATTGCCCCGTGCGTGTGCGGAACAGGATCGCTCCCGCCATAGGGCACTCGCGTAGTGAAGCGGGGCTGCAGCCGGCCTTATGGGCATCGCAGCCAACGACATCGGGCACTGACCGACCAGCTGCGGCAGCGATCGCGGCGTCGAGTTGCGCTCCCTTGACGTGCGCCGCCCGGTACATCCAGAGCGCCACATGCAGGCTGATCAGTAGCGTCAACCACCCGATCTTGTCGGGCCGCGGAAGATCAGTGCATAGCACGGTATCCAAGTCTTCCCGGAACCGCATCAGTGCAGGGGCGCAGAATGGGCCTGCGCTAGACATGTCATCGCGAATGCTTTTGCCGTATCGCTCTACCAACAGTTCCGGCTCAGGGATCAACTCCGGCTGACTGGCTTCAGCTCGCGCAACTTTCAGCAATAGATCGTCCAGGAAGGTCAGCTCGCTTTCCCCCTCAACAACGGAAAGCACGCGCTTCATCAAGTCGCCGTCGATGTCGTCCTTGTCTTCGTCCCATAGAAGGAATGGGAGGAGCGCACCGCTGAACATCCGGTACCGAGCCGCCTTCCCGGTCCGGGTGCTATGGGCATAGTTGGCGGGCAGTACCGCCTGGAGCGGTAGAAGGACGCGGGCCAGCTTTCGGCTATAAAAGCGGTCCACAGCCGCGTCGGCTACCGCATCGCGCACCTCACCTGGTGGTAGCGGCAGCTCAGCACGGAACCTGGCCTCAAGCTCTGAGTCAAGTGGTGGTACGTCGAACAGATCGGGAGTAGGACGCGCAGCGGCTTCCTGGTAGATGCGCCACAGCAGCTTGTCGCGATCGTCGGCACGCGGAACCGTCGGCAGGAATCCTGCTATTCCAAATAGGTCTCGGCGCTCGCCCACCAGTCGCGGAAGCTTGATTTTGTGTCCCGCAACTAGGAGATCCGTCGAGGTGCTGGCCGGCTCCCCGACACTCCACTCGATCTCAACGCCGGTCGCCGCAGCGACTTCGGCAAGAGCTGCCCTCACGTCACCAGCGAGAGGGGGCGGCGGTGTCCTCCCGGCAGCCATCACAGCACCTCATTACTGCGCAGCGTCCCGCCGCGGCCGTAGGGTGCGATCCGGAACTTGCGGCCGCTGCCGCGGCGGCGCACCAGTAACGGCAGCTTGCGATTCTGGCCGGCCAGCTGACCCACCGACTCCATCGCACGCCGCAACCCGAGGAACCGTTCCTTGTCCACTGATGACGGGATGGTCCCTCCTGCGGCGCGCCCCAGCAGGTCCCAAAGCGGAAGGCTTATGTCAAAAGGTTGAATGGCGCCACCGTCGCCCTGTTGCATGCTGAGCTCCATCGCAATGGCAAGTGGGCGGTAGCCGACGACGTTGGCCCCGACGGGATTAGCGGCGATGACCGGGTCTCCGCCCTCAGGTACCCACAGCATGCTGTCTTGCACAAGGTCGGCCCGCACGAAGACGTCTGTTTTCCTGGTTACGCCACCACCGTCGTCCGTCGGGTAGAAGGTTTCGGGCCCCGAAACGACCCCGAAGCCATTCGCGAGACCCTCCGCGACATACTCGACTGCATCGACCAGTTCCTGCGGCGTTGTCGCGCCTCTCGTTAGGTCGCGCTGAGCTGACAATGCAGCGTCGAATGCATCCGGAATATTTGCACGGGGCTGCACTCGACCACCCAGCCACGCAGCCCGGGCTAGCTGGCGACCCCTAATCACCACCCTGCCTTCTCGGACTGCTGCAGCCGCATTCTCGACGGCCGGTCGGCTGCCCGCATCGCCGGCGAGGCTGTCGCGCAGGATGGACGCGTCAGCATGCGGGTCAAGGCCAGCCGAAGCGATGAGGTCGTGCACGTCGCTCGATGGCGCGAGACTCGGGTCCGTCGCAACGAGATCAGCGGCCAAACGAGTACCGGTGTCGAGAGCGTTTCCGGTCGCGAGTCCTCCGACCAGGGCGTCGACGTCAGACGCCTCAGCGATCTCGACGATGGCGTCACACGGGTCATCTCGGGTCACATCCAAACCGCCGAGGGCGAGTTGTGCGGCAAGGTCCCACAGCGCCCTGGGCGCCAGGTTTCTGCCGCGGCGCAGCGCCACGTCGCCTGCCGCACCGTTCAGAACTTCGCGCGCCGGAAGGTTGCTAATGACCTGGGCGTTCGCGCGGGGATAACACCAGTCGACGACCTTGCAGGACCCGCATCGCTCCGACCCTTCCAGCACGCCACCAATCCGGTCTGGGTCAAGGCGCTGAAGTATGAGGTCGAAGATGTCGCCCTCCTCTCCCGCGGTAGGGCGGTTGTCCAGGTTGAGCACCAACACCGCGTCGCTGAGCCACGACGGCGGGTCCGGCACCCGGCGCGACAGCGGGACGCGGAGCCGCTCCTTCATATACTGCTCGAGTGCTGTGAAGCGATCGGTATGCCCGGGCGCAGCGACGTCCCTGAAAAACTTCAGCACCATCCCGGTGTTCATCGCGATGAGTCGCGTCGGCCCACCAGGCCGGTCGTTCCCATCCGCGAAGGGCGAGAAGAAGGCCGCCAGGCGATCTGCCTGCTCCTCGTTAGGTGCCTCCGCATGCGTCGCATCCGCGATGCATTCGCCGAAGCTTTGCCCAGACTCTTCGAGTACATAACGGATGATCGCTGACTTGCCGCCGCCAGCCGAACCCGCGATGACGACTAAGTCGGGCGCATCGTCGCCGACGACAGCATCCAGCAGACGACGCTCGAGCGCTCCGGGTTGGTACATCCGGTGCTGCGTTGGAGAAAGCGCTCTTCCCACGACCGACTCTCCGGCCGGCGCAAGCAGGTCGCGGAGTCGGGCGAGAGGGCTTGGCAAGGCCCTGTCGAATGGTTGGGCGCTCGTGACAGTAACTTTTCCGCTTGTCATTGGTGCGACCCCGTCATTCCCGGTATATACAGCAAACCTTCCTCGGTGAGCCGTCGAAGTGCCAGCCAGCCTGGAACATTGAGTTCCTTGGCTACCGCCATGACCACCATTGCCCAGGTGGGCAGCGCGCTTCCCATCGTGTCTGGAGGTTCGACTGCCCAGAAATCAGCATCTTCGTCGGACCGTGTAACTGCTGCTACAGCGTTCGCGTAGGCCACCCGGACAGCATCTTCGGGCGCAAGAAGGCGAACGGCCACGTCGTTGGCCATCAGCTCGTCCACGGATAGCTGGGGCGACTCGGTCATTCCGCGAGCTGGCGACGACACCATCGGCAGATATCCGCAGTGGTCGTGGCCTAGCAGTCGGTGTGCCACTGCATGCGCCAAGGCAAACTGGTAGACGGCGGTATTCAAGTCTTCGGGCAAGCCGATCACGATGGCCGCCGCGTCCTGGGGATGGGTAGGCACTCGCGGCTGGAAGGTGACCAGCGGCGTCTCGGGATTGAGATCCTTGGCGCGGACGAAGGTGCGTCGGCTGATGCGGCCGACTCTGAAAAGTACGCCCTCGGGAACCGGAGTCGGCACCTCACCGTTCAAGCGGGACCAGTACACCTGCTCGGCGAACATCGCGGCGTGAATCCGTCGGGTCTCTGCGACGGTCAGCGGAAGCCCTTTGCTACCGAGTGCGAGTCGGTACGGAAATAACGCACGCTCACCCGTTCTCGGCAGGATTCTCGCCGCACGGAACAGCCTTCCTTCGTCCGGTGGCTGTTCGAGGGCGGCCGCGATTTGCTCGATCGTGTCGCGTTTGAGCTGCTTGAAGGTGCCGTTTTCGTAGCGTGTAATTGTGCTCGGATCGCAGTCATCGAGTAGCCCAGCCAGCCGCGCAACCGAAAGCACGTCTTGTGGGCTGTCGCCAGGCTTGCGCAACGTGCCTTTGCTTGTGAGCTTCTGACGCAGGCTACGCATCTCCTTGCCGAACGCCTGCGTCACTACGACCGTATCGGCCGCACTTCGCGGGGCCATGACAGAGAGTTTCCGGGCACCGGAACACATCTGTCAACCCTCGATGCGTGTCGCGCACTGCGCGATGCGCAATGCGTTATCGCGGTTGATGCCCCAGCGATCCAAAGTGGTGTTACCGGCCCGCACTGGGCGGGCCGGATCGGCGGTGAGCCGAGACACAAGTAAGGAGGTGCGGCAATGTCCGCGCACAACAAGGTCAGGATACCTTTTATCCTCCCCCCGGCTGACGGTGAACTGCTGATGGTTGCGGTTACCTGCGCCAGCCGATCACGCGCCGAGTCCCAGGCTGAGGCTTGGAACACGGTTCTTGGAAGCGATGGCCATGTGGTCACCGTCGGAGCTCGCGATGATGACGGGCAGTGGCCTCTCGTTTGGACGGCGGTGAACCGATGACCGCCGCGACAGAATCCCGGCTGCAGCCGACCACCTCCGAGGGTGCGCAGATCATTCCCGGGCTGGGACTCCATATTGCAGATGTGGACATCCTCGATCCCGCGGTAGGCGCTGAGGCGCTCCACTGGACGACGGGGGTGCGCGGCGATCCTGTGTCTCAAGCTGATGCCGAAGGGTGTGATCTCACACACTTCGTCCGCGAAGCTGTCGCGCTGGGATCCCGCGTGCTTGCGGTGACGTCCGATGCCGTCGGACTGTCGTCGCTGAACACGACGGTCACAGCTCTCGCAGAGCGCGCCGAGACCGCCACGGCGGGTCTGATCTCGAAGGCACAAAGCGCGAGCACCAACGCTATCGAGGCGTCCGCGAAGGCCGCTGCTGAAGCGCGCGAGGGCACCGCTGAAGTGGTGGGCACCGCGCTCGAGCAGTTCCGCACCGAGTCGACCCGTGTTCTCGACACAGGCGTGAAGGCGGTTACCGATCAGCTTGATCGACTCGCTGCCGACGCAGGCCCCGTCGCGACGTCAATCAAAGAAGTGGTAAACCGGGCGATGAGCGATGCCCAGGAAAGCTGGCATCGCTCACTGACGGTCACGCTCACGCGTCTTACGAGGTCGTTGGACGCGACGGACCCCGGTACGCCGTTCGGCCAGCTCACTCGGCAGCTCGAGGATCAGCAGCAGCGGCAATTCGCCGAATTCTGGGCCGGGTTCGAGCGTCTCCACGAGACGGTGGCCGAAGCAACTGGGGCGGCGACAACCGCCGCCGCCGTCGCAGCCATTCAGGCTGCGTCGCCGGCGAAGGGCAGGCCCTTCGAGGAGGCGATCGGTGCAGTTGTGGAGGGTATCGCGTGCGGCATTGGCGCGTCGTACTCCGACACGTCGGGCGACATCGGCGAAGTCAGTGGGTCCAAAAAGGGCGACGGCGTCATTGAACTCGCGGCCGCTGATAGCAACGCGGATGCTACGCGCGTCGTCGTGGAGTACACGACGAGCGGGGCGGCGCGCAACTGGCCCAGCTACCTAGCCGATGCGGAGCGCAACCGTGCAGCGCAGGCGTCGCTGGGGATCGTGCCAAGCCGTGATCTGGTGCCCGGCAAGGAGATGATCGCGATCCTGGGGCCGGGGCGGATGGTCATCGCGCACGACGTTGATGACGACCCAGGCCTTGTGCGCGCCGCTGTGCAGCTCCTCGTCGTACAGGCTCAACGGCGGCTCGCCGAGGCGCGGGGCGGTGATCTCGGTGCTGCTGATCGCAAGATAGCCGAGGCGCGCCAACAGCTCGTCGCGATGCAGGCGGTCTTGAAGACCGCCCTGGCCGTCCGTGCCGGCGCAAACAAGGTCGTGACCGGCCTTGAGGGCCTGCACGCCACGATGGCGCAGTTGCTCGAGCAGGCGCAGGACGCGATCCGTGCGAGTTCGCCAGCGCCGGCCGACCGCTAACCGAGTGCGGGGGCGCCTTCCACCCCAGGCGCCCCCGCAACTACTCACATCACTCATGAAGACGTGAACCCAATGTGCCTGCCCGCTGCTGCAATGTTTGTCGTACCGTAACAATTGTGTCGGCCACGAAGGGCGGTGCAGCACCGATAGCTGAAGGACCGGTTGTACACGTGACAACGCTGGGGCGGTCCCGAAACATGGCAGCCATCCGCCGGAAGGACACCACGCCTGAAGTTTTACTGCGCTCGGCGTTGCATCGCACCGGTTATCGATTCCGTAAGGACTTCCCGATCCGGATCGAAAATCGACTCATCCGCCCTGACATCGCTTTCACCAAGAAGCGACTTGCGATTTTTATCGATGGTTGTTTCTGGCACTCCTGCCCCGAGCACGGCCGTCGGCCGAGCGTTAACGAACAGTATTGGTCACCAAAACTCCAGCGGAACGCTGAGCGTGATCGTCAGCAGACAGAGGTGCTGAGAACCGCGGGCTGGACAGTCCTACGATTTTGGGCGCATCAACCTTTGGAAGACGTACTGTGCTGTATCACGACGACTTTGGATCAAACGTAGGACCAGCCGATCTGCGGGCGCGCCTGGTGGAAACGCCCCCATCACAACATAGTCTCGCAGCTACACTACGCGGTCGCTCGGCGCGGTCATCGATGAAAGAGGATGTTGCCGCGGCTGCCCCTAGATCTGGAGGGGCTCATGACGACCCTGCGCCTGGCCCATCCAGCCGCAACGAGATTGCACGCTCGATGAGGCCGCGGTTTGTAACTGAAGCGTTGTCCACGAACACACGGCGACGGAACTCAAGTTCGCCCATGCCGCTGGCAAGCTTGGCAAGCACCTCGTCGGCGAAGCTCGATGAGACGACTCCGACACCCTTGAAATCGAGGACGACAAACTGTGCACCGGCGTTCAGATAGTTCTCCAAGCGAGTACGAATCTCGGACCCGAGTTTGCGGGAGCCCAGAGACTCTTCGATCTGGGTCACGGATACTCGGTGGACTCCTTCGTCGTCTTCAATGGTCTCCAGGAAGTCATTTATCGGCGAACTGCCGAGCGCTTCGTCAATGCGCACTTTCCGAGAGCAATCCAATTGCCAGTCGACCAAGGTGGACTGGTGGTTCTGTGCATCGGGCATCATACGGGAGTAGTTATTGGTCTTCCGGACTTCTCCGTTACGAAATGCCCACTGCCCTCTGCCGGAAGTCACGTTGAGAGCTCCTCCGTTGATCTCAATGGCTCGTCGCAGACCGTAGAGGCCATTGCCTTGATGGGCCCCACCTTTGCTTGTTGCACCTTGCTCAAGCGCGAACGCGATAGAAGCAGCGGGGTCGAGTAAGACTTCATGCGGCGCGGCCCCCCCGTCATAGAGGGATCGCTGAATCCCAATCCCGGTATCCGCCACAGCAATCACGCATCGCCGTTCGTTCTTGTGAAGTTGCATCATGACGTACCCTGAGCCTGCGTGGCTGTGGGCAAAGACGTTGTCCATCACTTCGTAGAGGCACCAATTGATTGAGTCAATCACGCCCTCCTCGCAGTGCACCTGATCGGTGAGCGCTTCCATATACATTTTGGTTAGCTTCTGCGCATCGGCCTCGGTGTCGTATCTCCAAACCGAGTGTGTCAGAGTGTCGCCGCCCCACCGGTCGTAGTTCTCGACAGTCAAAGGGTCATCGATGCGCTGCAGTCGAGAATCATCTGGCAGGCGGACGGTGATCCGCTGGTCGGCGGTCTCACGCAGGAAGGCCAGCGTCGCCGCGAACGGGACTGCCCCATTCGCAAATACCCGACCGATGTTGGATAGATCGAGAATCAACTCTCGGTCCGTGTGAGCCCGAGCAGTCTGAAGCAGTTGCGTGGCTCGGTTAGGTCCGTTCAGGTCACGGATCTCCCAGGTCCACGGCTCGTTCCAGCCTGCCACTGCCAGCCCTCCTCGGGTCGGTCACATGCCGTGTCCTGTCACACTAACTCGCGCTCAGAATGAACCCAAACCCCTGCCGGCCGGCGGACGAGCGGCAATGCGCCCTGGGTCGACACACTGCTGTCGGTCGAAACAGCCACTCCATCAAGGCTTCGATCCGGACCAAGAATTTATTACCCCGATGAGCCGACGGCTGCGCCGCCTGACTCGAGTCGACCTCATCCAGGTTGCTGTGGCGGTGCTGGTCCGAGGCTGTTGACCGGCGTTCACGATGAGCATGATGGCGGCGTTGGCGGTGAGGATGATTGGCGCGATTTCGTGTTCACGCTGACGCCGTGATGCTCGCGGTGACGCTGTCGGGCCAGCGGTGGTGTTCACGGTGCCGGCCGGAGGTGGACACGCGGGGTCGCCAGCCCGGCCGGATCGATCGGTCCGGGCGATGTCGCGATTCAGGTAGGTGCGGCCAGAGGCCGGCCGTGGACGTGCAGGCCGATCAGGGTCCAGAGGGGTTCGGTCAAGCCCAGGCGCTGACGAGCCGCGCAGGCGGCTGCGGCCAGGACGGTCAGCGCGCCGTGCAGCGGGTTAGTGGCGCGGGGCAGCCGGTTGAACGCATCGGGGTTGAGGCGGATGAGGGCCTGGCTGCCGCACCGCCATACCATTGCAGATGAGCGCTGAGGGTGGCGCGGCGCAGCCAGCGGCACACGGTCGACGGCGAGCGATCAAGCGTGGTGGCGATGCGGCGATGTCCGTGGCCGGCGGCCTTGTGGGCTGCCACCGAAGTGATCGGCACCGCGCAGCAGCCGCTGCGCCCGCACCTGCGGCAGCCACGCCATGCTCACGATCACCCGCGGATACAGCAGGAACGGGTTGGCGTGCAGTCCGTGGGTGCGGCGCACCTCGGCCATCAGCTCGCTGTTGACGATGGTGAACTGCAGGCCGAACTTGTCGCGCATCTCGTCTTGCCACTTCAACGACAGGCTGGGTGGGCACACGATCACCGCGGTACGCGCCCTGTGGCGGAGGAACAGCTCTTGGAGAACCATACCGGCCTCGATGGTCTTGCCCAAGCCCACGTCATCAGCCAGCAGCAGGTTCGCCCGCGGGCTGGCCAGAGCGCGCCGTAGCGGTTCAAGCTGGTAGGCCTCCACCGCGACACCCGACCAGAACGGCGCCTGGTAGCGGTTCGGGTCTGCCGAGGTCACCGCGCCCCAGCGCATGGCGTCGATGAACCCGGCGAGGGTGACCGGATCGTCGAACCCCTTCGGGTTGATCAGCTCGGGCAGCCCCTGCGCGGGAGTGACGGTGTGGCCGACCTCCAGCTCCCAGATCACCGACAGCTGCTGGCCGAGCCGGTCCTCGTCGAGGGATTGCAGGTCCACGACGTGGTTGAGCTGGGCGGTCGCTTCGTCGGCCGGGCTGCGCGGCAGGCCCTGCGCTTGCACATTGGCCACCGCCCAGGTGGAGCCGCGCACCTCGACCACCTGGCCGGGATCGGGCAGGGAAGGAACAGCTACGGGCACTGGGGATCCTCCGGTGGGCCGCTGGGGCGCACATCATCGAATTCGGCGCCGACAACGGCCCGCACCGCATCTTCTGACAGTCCGTAGACGTCCTCACACTTCTTGAACACCGCCGCGACAGCCTGGTTTCGCTGCGGCGTGTTGGGCAGGGAGTGGGCAGTGCGGTACTCGTGACGCAGGTGATACTCCTGCCCTGCGGACAGCGACTCCTCGGGCAGTGCCGCCGGCAACTCTCCGTCGACTAGACACTGGATAGCCGCGTGAGACAACCCGTACTTGCGTTCGGGTTCGGCACAAGCATTACGGACTGCCCACTCCCGGCAGTGATCGGCGATTGCGGTGCTTATTTTCCCGCGAATCGTGGCCCGATGAGTCGCGGAGAGTTGCCCGACCTCGACCTCGGCAGCCTTCATGTATCCGGACCATAGCCGGGCTTACCCACCGGTGCCAGCGTTTGACACGGCGGAAGCACGTGGACGGTCTGCCGCGGGTGTCATCGGCACCGAACTTCTCAGCGGTGTCCTCCCGCGCGAACTTGCTCGGCTGCGGATTGTCAGCGCCAGGTTCTTCCCATACGGTTTACCGGTGGCCGAATCCGATAGCCCGCAACTCGCCGAACTTGCCGGGCTGATCGCCGAACGCAATGCTGTCGATGATCGCATCGCTCGCCTGCTCGGCCGACCCGCGAACGTCGGCGCGATGGGCGAGTGGATAGCTGCCCGAATCTTCGACATCGAATTGGAGACGGCGGCGAACAACGCGGGCTTCGACGGACGGTTCGTCGGTGGTCCGTTTGCTGGAAAGACCGTGAACGTGAAGATGTACACCCGACAGGAGCGGGTACTCGACATCATTCCGCACGTACCGCTGGACTTCTATCTGGTGTTCACCGGACCGGCTGGGGCGCCCGCGTCGTCACGTGGCACCACCCGCCTATTCTGCATCGACCGGGTCTTCCTGTTCGACGCCCACGAGCTTCACGATGAGCTGCAACGCCAGGGTGTGAAGGTCGGCATCGCCACCAGCGTCCGCGCCGCTCAGTGGGATGCGAATGAGATCTTCCCACAACCGAGCAACCCGCTTTTGACCGTCACCGACGTGCAGTGTGCCCAGCTCCGGCGGTTCCGTTGTGGCTAACTTGGCGGGCCCCTACGGGTACGCGGCATGGCGCCGCCGGCTGCTGTCTCGGTTCGGCGAGAAGCCACACCGAACGCAATCACCCGACACGTCCCCGTCTTCCTCGGGTCGCCACCTAGGTGACCACCTAAGTGACGACCTAGGTGACCACCTAAGCCAGCTTCGGGTCGGTACCTGAGTCGCTATCGGGGGGCGGGCGGGCGCTGTCCTAGGCCCGCCCCGAGGCCGCCCCTAGGCGATAACGAATGGCGGTCGATACGGCCCGTCAACAAGCCCGCCAAGGGTCGAAGATGACGACGGCGGCAACCGGATACACACAAAACACGTGGTCGCCGTGATCCGGGACTATCTGTACGGCAATCTTTACAGTAGGGTCGGCGGGACCGTCGCTGGGCACCGCTGGCGGAACCCAGCTCCTGGCCGCGCCCCGATCTGTCGGCCGATCCCGCATCCTTCAACCCGACGCACCCGGATTCGGACATCGGACTGCCCTAGCCCCGCCCTAGCCCAGAGACATCACGTAGCAAACATCCACCGGCCTCAAACTGATAGCCAACGGTCCCGGCGCGGCGTCGCCCCGTTCCGCCCACAGCTCGGCTTCGCACGATACGGCGCAGGCCTGACTGCGATACGGTGGCTCCACTCTCGCCTGCCCCACGCACCGGATAGGCGATCCGATGTCAAGTGCCGGCCGGCGATACGGACGCCGCACGTCCTACGGTTCGTTCAACTCGCCCGACCGGGTCGTGTTCTGGCGACAAAAGCCAGCTTCACCATGGGCTTCTCCGCAAGCTGCCGACCGGCGCATCGTCACCGTTTCCCGCTCACGGACAGCGATGCGACAGCTGTTATGAGGCGCGGTACGAAGTTTGCTACGACAGGTGCTACGGGGTCAATCGGATTTCCATACGGATACTGCGGTGGTAGGGCGCTGACCCGAACCGGAAGGACGTAGCCCGCTACCGTGGAGAACATGGCCTACCGGGGCGTTCGGGGCGGCGTCGAGGACCGCTGGTACAAGCATGTCCGCCGCCCGGACGGCACCGTTACCCAGGAGCCCTCGCGTAGCCACGGCGTGAAGAGCAGATGGAAGGCCCGCTACGTCGACGCGGAGTGCACCGAACGGTACAAGGTGTTCGAAGTCAAGCGCGAGGCCGAGGCGTGGCTGCGCGACAGACTGGCCGAAGTCGCCGCCGGCACCCACATCGATCCGGCCAAGGGCAAAGTGACCGTCGAGGAGGCACATACTGCCTGGGCGGCCGCACAGGGCCACATCGCCAAGAAGACGGTGGCAACTCGGGCCACCGCGTGGACCAACCATGTCAGGCCGCACTGGGCCAAGATCCCGGTCGCGGAAGTGACGACGGGCGGCATCCGATCCTGGGTCGCGAAGCTGGTGAACGGCGGCACGGGAGTGCCGACCATCGAGAACGCCTTCCATGTGTTGCGCAGCGTGCTCAACACCGCAGCAGAGGACGGCCGTATCCCCCGCAACCCGGCGGCCGGGGTGAAGCTCCCGAAACGTCTGCACGCCGACCGCGGCTACCTCAGCCACGCCCAGGTGCTCGCTTTGGCCGGCGCGTGCGGCGACGACGGGATCGTGGTGAGGTTCCTCGCCTACACCGGGCTGCGGTGGGGCGAGATGGCCGCGCTGCGAGTCGGCGACTTCGACATGCTGCGGCGGCGGGTGTCGGTCAGCCGGTCAGTCACCGAGGTCAACGGGCTCGACTGGCGCCAGCCCAAGAACCACGAACGCCGCAGCGTGCCGTTCCCCGCATCGATCGCCGACGAACTGGCCGGGCGCATGGCCGGCAAGACCCGCGAGGATCTGGTCTTCACCGACACCCGCGGCAACGTGTTGCGCAACTCCAACTGGCGCAGCCGTGTGTTCTCCCCCGCTGTCACCGCCTGCCAGGAATCCGACGACACCTTCCCGACGATCACCCCGCACGATTTGCGGCACTGCGCGGCCAGTCTGGCGGTCAGCGCCGGAGCCAACGTCAAGGCCGTCCAACGCATGCTCGGCCACGCGAAAGCGTCGATGACGCTGGACGTCTACGCCGACCTGTTCGACACCGATCTGGACGCCGTCGCCGGCAGCCTGGACGCCGCCATCAAAGCCGCCGAGAAACCTCCTGCGGCATCTTTGCGGCACCCGGGCACCAGCGACCCGGCCCCCGCAAATGAAGAAACCCAGCCCCAGCTAGGGTTTTTCCCCGTGGAGCTAAGGGGATTCGAACCCCTGACCTACTCGATGCGAACGAGTCGCGCTACCAACTGCGCCATAGCCCCTGGCCGCTAGCAGG